>DATKAG010000439.1:0-28716 GCA_035498355.1 Myxococcales bacterium
AGGACGACCGCGCGGGCTCGAACGAGCCGCCGATCGGCCCCGATTACGCCGGCCGGCTGGCGCCGCACTATTTCAACTGGCGCAAGAGCTCGATCTACGGCGGCTCGAACGAGATCCAGAAGAACATCATCGCCCAGACCATCCTCGGTCTGTAGGAGCTCCCATGCGGTTCACCCCCACTCCCGAGCAGCAGCAGCTCGGCGACATGGTCCAGCGCTTCCTCGGCGAGCAGTACCAGTTCGAGGCGCGGAAGAAGATCCTCGATTCCCCGGAAGGCTTCAGCGCGGAGGTCTGGTCGAAGCTCGGGGAGCTCGGCCTGCTCTCCCTCCAGGTGCCCGAAGAGCTGGGCGGGATGGCGCCGGCGGTGGTGGAGACGCTGCTCACCGCCAGCGCCATGGGCAAGGCGATGCTGCTCGAGCCCTTCATCTCCTCGGCGGTGATCGCCACCACCGCCCTGCGCGAGCTGGCCTCCAGCCGGCAGCGGGAGGAGCTGCTCGCCCCCCTGGCGGCGGGAGAGCGGATCGCGGTGCTGGCCCACTTCGAGCCCGGCGCCCGCTACGATCCCCGGCCGGTGGTGACCGCGGCCCGCCGCTCCGGGGGCAGCTGGTCGCTGAAGGGCCGCAAGTCGGTGGTGCTGCACGCGCCGGCGGCGCATCTGTTGCTGGTCTCCGCGCGCACCTCGGGGGCCGCGGACGACCCGGCCGGCGTCTCCCTCTTCGCCGTCTCCCGCGAGGCCAGCGGCGTGTCGCTCAGCCCCTACCGCACCTTCGACGGGCGCTGCGCCGCGGACCTGGCGCTGGCCGACGCTCCCGGGGCCCTGGTGGGCGAGGAGGGCCGGGCCTTCCCCGGCATCAGCGCCGCCCTCGACCAGGGAGTGGCCGCCCTCTGCGCCGACGCGGCGGGAGCGCTGCAGGCGGCGCTGGACACCACCATCGAGTACACCAGGACGCGCAAGCAGTTCGGCGTGCCCATCGCCAAGTTCCAGGCCCTGCAGCACCGGATGGCGGACATGCTCATCCACGTCGAGCAGGCGCGCTCGATGAGCTATCTTGCCGCCATGCGCGCCGCCGGGCCGGCCGGCCGCGAGAAGCGCCAGGCGCTGTCCGCGGCGAAGGTGGTGGTGGGCAACGCCTGCCGGTTCGTGGGGCAGCAGGCGGTGCAGCTCCACGGGGGCATGGGGGTGAGCGACGAGACGGCGATCAGCCACCTCTTCCGCCGGCTCACCGCCCTGGAGATGGAGCTGGGCGACACCGCCCACCACCTGGAGCAGTTCATCGCCGCCGGCGCGGCGGAGGGAACATGAGCGGGGCCGATTACACGAGGCAGGGCGCGGTGGCGGTGATCCGCCTGGACAACCCGCCGGTGAACGGGCTGGGCTACGCGGTGCGCGCCGGCATCCTCCAGGGGCTGGACCAGGCGAACGCCGATCCGGCCGTCTCCGCCGTGGTGCTGGCGGGGGCCGGCCGATCGTTCTCCGCCGGCGCCGACATCAACGAGCTGGGGACGCCCCGGTCCTTGATGGAGCCCATCCTCCCCACCGTCATCCGGGAGATCGAGCGGAGCGGGAAGCCGGTGATCGCCGCCCTCCACGGCCTGGCGATGGGCGGCGGGCTGGAGCTGGCCCTGGGTTGCCACTACCGCGTGGCCGCGCCGGGCACGCAGATCTCCTTGCCGGAGGTGAAGCTCGGGCTCCTCCCCGGAGCGGGCGGCACGCAGCGCCTTCCCCGCGCGGTGGGGCTGGAGGCGGCGTTCAACCTGGTGGTCTCGGGCGCCTCCCTGCCGGCGGAGAAGCTGGCCAAGGCGGGGCTCTTCGACGAGGTGATCGAAGGCGACCTGCTCGCGGGCGCCCTGGCGTTCGCGGGCCGGGTGGCGGCGCAGAGGCCGCTGCCGCTCTTGCGGGAGAAGCGCGTGGCCCATCCCGACCCCGAGGCGTTCCTCGCCTTCGCCCGCAACGGCGTGGCCGCGGCCTCCAAGGGGTACCCGGCGCCGCTCAAGTGCGCGGACGCGGTGGCGGCCTCGCTCCTGCCCTTCGAGGAGGGGCTTCTCACCGAGCGGCGGCTCTTCATCGAGCTGGTGAACTCCCCGGAGTCGAAGGCCCTGCGGCACGTCTTCCTCGCCGAGCGCGCGGCCTCCAAGGTGCCCGACGTGCCCGAGGACACGCCCACCCGGCCCATCGCCTCGGCGGCAGTGATCGGGGCGGGGACCATGGGCGGCGGCATCGCCATGTGCTTCGCCAACGCCGGCATCCCGGTCCGGCTCCTGGAGGTGAAGCAGGAGGCGCTGGACAAGGGACTGGCCATCATCCGCAAGAACTACGAGGGGAGCGCGAAGAAGGGGAAGCTCACCGCCGCGCAGGTGGAGGAGCGCATGGGGCTCATCCGGCCCACCCTCTCCTACGCGGACGTGGCGCAGGCGGACATCGTCATCGAGGCGGTGTTCGAGGAGCTGTCGGTGAAGGAGGGCGTCTTCCGCCAGCTCGACGAGGTGATGAAGAAAGGCGCCATCCTCGCCAGCAACACCTCCACCCTGGACGTGGACAGGATCGCCTCTTTCACCCGCAGGCCTTCCGAGGTGATCGGCACGCACTTCTTCAGCCCGGCGAACGTGATGAAGCTGCTGGAGATCGTGCGCGGCAAGGCCACCGGCAAGGACGTGCTCGCCACCACGCTCGGGCTGGCGAAGAAGATCGGCAAGACCGGCGTGGTCTCCGGCGTGTGCGACGGGTTCATCGGCAACCGCATGCTGGCCCGCTACGTGGAGCAGGCGCTGCTCCTCGTCGAGGAGGGAGCGCTCCCCCAGACGGTGGACGCGGCGCTGGAGAGGTTCGGCATGGCGATGGGCCCCTTCCGCATGGGGGACCTGGCGGGTGGCGACGTGAGCTGGTTCATCCGCAAGCGCCGCTACGCTGAGCATCCCCAGGCACGGCGGCAGGTGATCGCCGACCGGCTCTGCGAATTGGGGCGCTTCGGGCAGAAGACCTCGGCGGGCTGGTACCGGTACGAGGCGGGCAGGCGCGACGCCATCCCCGATCCGGCGGTGGAGGAGATCATCCTCTCCGCCTCGCGGGAGATGGGCATCGCCCGGCGCAAGATCGCGGGCGAGGAGATCGTGGAGCGCTGCATCCTGGCCCTGGTCAACGAGGGAGCGAAGATCCTCGAGGAGGGCATCGCCCAGCGCGCCTCGGACATCGACGTGGTCTACCTCACCGGCTACGGCTTCCCGCCCTTCCGCGGCGGGCCGATGTGCTACGCCGACTCGCTCGGCCTCTACAACGTGGCGCGCGCCATGCGCCGGCTGGCGAAGAATCCGCACGGCGATCCCTCGGTGTGGGAGCCCGCGCCGCTCTTGGCGAAGCTCGCCGCCGAAGGCAAGCCGTTTTCCGGGAGCAACCCATGACCGACGCAGTGATCGTCTCCACCGCCCGCACGGGCCTGGCCAGGTCCTGGAAGGGCGCCCTGAACATGACCCACGGCGCCACTCTGGGCGCGCACGTGGTCCGCGCGGCGGTGGAGCGGGCGAAGATCGATCCGGGCGAGGTGGAGGACGTGGTCATGGGCTGCGCCCTGCCCGAAGGGACCACCGGCGGGAACGTGGCCCGGCAGATCGCGGTGCGCGCGGGGCTCCCGGTCACCGCCGCCGGCACCACCGTGAACCGCTTCTGCTCCTCGGGGCTGCAGGCCATCGCCATCGCGGCGCAGCGGGTGATCGTGGACAAGGTGCCGGTGATGGTCGCCGGAGGCATCGAGTCGATCTCCTGCGTGCAGCAGGAGACGAACCGGCACATGTTCCAGGATCCCTGGATCGCCGAGCACAAGCCGGCCGTCTACATGAGCATGCTGGAGACGGCGGAGAACGTGGCCAAGAGGTACAAGATCTCCCGCGAGAGGCAGGACGAGTACGGCGCCCGCAGCCAGCAGCGGGCGGCGGCGGCGCTGGCCGCCGGCCGCTTCGCCGAGGAGGTCCTCCCCTTCACCACCCTGATGGGCGTGGCCGACAAGGACTCGGGGCGCCTCTCCACCCGCGAGGTGACTCTCTCCTCCGACGAGGGGATCCGCCCCGACACCACCGTGGAGGCCATCTCGAAGATCAAGCCGGCTCTGCCCGGCGGGGTGGTGGCGGCGGGCAACGCCAGCCAGTTCTCCGACGGCGCTTCCGCCTGCGTGGTGATGGAGGCGAAGCTGGCGGAGAAGCGGGGCCTGAAGCCGCTGGGCATCTTCCGCGGCTTCGCGGTGGCGGGCTGCGAGCCCGACGAGATGGGCATCGGCCCGGTCTTCGCCGTCCCCCGCCTCCTGGAGCGGGCGGGGCTGAAGGTCTCCGACATCGACCTCTGGGAGCTGAACGAGGCCTTCGCCGTGCAGGTGATCTACTGCCGCGACCGCCTGGGCATCCCCGACGACCGCCTCAACGTCGACGGCGGCGCCATCGCCATCGGCCACCCCTACGGCATGTCCGGCGCCCGCCTGGTGGGCCACGCCCTGATCGAGGGCCGCCGCCGCCGCGCGAAGCACGTGGTGGTCACCATGTGCGTGGGCGGCGGCATGGGCGCCGCGGGGTTGTTCGAGGTGGCCTGATCAGGCCTGCGGGACCACCACCACCTTGCCCTGCACCTTGCGTTGGAGAAGGCGCGCCATGGCGGCAGGCGCCTCGGCCAGGGAGACGCGCTCGCTCACGGCAGGCTTGATCTTCTTCTCCGCGAACCAGCCCGCGAGCTTCTCCACGTTGCGCCGCTGGCCCTTGGGGTCGTGCTGCGTCCAGTCGCCCCAGTAGACGCCGATCAGCGAGCGCTCCTTGAGCAGCGCCAGGTTGAGCTTGATGGCCGGGATCTGGCCGGAGGCGAAGCCGATGATCAAGAGGCGCCCCTTCCAGGCCATGGCCCGCAGGGCGGCCTCGGTGTACGCGCCGCCCACCGGATCGTAGACCACGTCCGCGCCCTTCCCGCCCGTCAGGTCGAGGATGCGCTGGCGCAGGTCGGACTTCTCGTAGTCGATGGTCTCGTCGGCTCCCAGCTTCCTGCAGAACGCGAGCTTCTCCTCGCTGGAGGCGGCGGCGATCACCTTCGCCCCCATCGCCTTGCCCACCTCGATGGCCGAGGTGCCCACGCCGCCCGCGGCGCCCAGGACCACCAACGACTCTCCGGGCTGCAGGTTTCCGCAGTCCTGCAGCGCGTGCAGGGTGGTGCAGTAGGTGAGGACGAAGGCCGAGCCGGTCTCGAAGTCCATCCCGGGCGGAAGCGGGGAGACGCGGTCGGCGGAGACCACGCACTCCTCGGCGAATCCGCCGCGCCCGGGAGAGGCGATCACCCGGTCGCCGGGCTTCACTCCCCGCACCTCGGCCCCCGCTTCCTTGACCACGCCCGCAAGCTCCATCCCGGGCGAGAACGGCAGGGGCGGCTTCACCTGGTAGAGCCCCTGCACGAGCAGCGCGTCGGGGAAGTTGAGGGAGCTGGCCTTCACCTCGATCAGCACCTCGCCCGGGCCCGGGCGGGGCGAGGGCACCTCTTCCACCTTCAGGCGATCGAGGGGGCCGTACTCGCGGCAGAGAAGGGCTTTCATGGTCACTTCTCCTTCGCCTGTTCGCGCAGCACCCGCTTCAGCACCTTGCCGCTGGCCGTCTTGGGCAAGGACTCGATGAAGCGGATCTGCCGCGGCGCCTTGTAGACGGACATGTTGGCCCGGCACCACTCGATGATCTGCTCGGCGTCGACGGTGCCCCTGGCATCCGCCTTGAGCACTACGAAGGCGAGCGGGTCCTCGCCGCGGTAGGGATCGGGCACTCCCACCACCCCCACCTCCGCGATGGCGGGATGGCGGTACATGATCGCCTCCACCTCGGCGGGGAAGACGCTGTAGCCGGAAACCTTGAGCATGTCCTTCTTCCGCTCCTCGATGGAGAAGTAGCCCTCCTCGTCGACCTTGCCGATGTCGCCGGTGAGGAACCAGCCGTCGTGGAAGGCACGCCGGGTGGCGTCGGGATTGCGCCAGTAGCCCTTGGTGATCTGGGGGCCGCGCAGGGCGATCTCCCCGGACTGCCCGATCCCCAGTTCCACGCCGGGATCCGCGGGATCGACGATGCGCGCCTCGGTGAGGGGCAGGGGCAGCCCGACCGTGCCGTACTTGGGCCGGTGCGGCGGGTTGATGTGGGAGGGAGCGGTGCTCTCGCTCAGGCCGTAGCCCTCGATCAGCTTGTGGCCGGTGATCTCCTCCCAGCGCCGGGCGATGGCCGGAGGCACGGGCGCGCCGCCGGAGAAGCAGTAGCGCAAGGACGAGAGGTCGAACTCCTTCGTCTTGGGGAAGTTGCAGATGGCCACGTTGACGGTGGCGATGAAGGTGGTGAGGGTGCAGCGGTAGAGCTCGACGGCGCGCAGCACGGTCGTGAGGTCGAAGCGCCCGATGGCCACGAGCGTCGCGCCCATGTAGGCCATCATGTTCATCTGGCATTCCATCCCGGTGATGTGGAACCAGGGCAGGACGCCCAGGGCCACGTCGTTGTCGCCCGAGCCGATGTAGGCGCGCTGCAGCTCGCAGTTGGACACCAGGTTGCCGTGGGTGATCTCGGCCGCCTTGGCGGCGCCGGTGGTGCCGGAGGTGTACTGCAGCAAGGCGGTGTCGGAGAGCGCGCGCGGGACCTGCGTCTTCAGCTCCGGGGACGTGCGCAGCACCTCCAGCAGCGCATCGGTGCCCGGCGGGCGTCCGCCCCTGGCCTGCAGGAAGGAGGGCGGAGGCGGAAGCGCGGGCTCTTCGGGCAGGAAGTCGCGGTAGGCGGTGAGCACCACCGTTTCCAGCTTCGTCTGCCCGCGGATGGGCTCGACCACCGGATACGCGTCGTCGGAGGTGACGAGCGCCCGCGCCCCGGAGTCCTCGAACTCGTGCACGAGCTCCAGCGCCTTGTGCATCGGGTTCAGGCAGACGGCGATTCCGCCCGCGCGCAGGGTGGCGTAGTAGGCGATGGCGAACTGGGGCGAGTTCTCCAGGAAGATGGCCACCCGGTCGCCGGGGGCGAGCCCCCGGGACTTGAAGAAGCCGGCCAGCCGTCCCACCGAGGAGTCCAGCTCGGCGAAGGTGACCGCGCGCCCGTAGAAGTGGATGGCGGGGCGCTCGGGCACGAGCTTCGCCTGGCGGGCGAGGATGACGGGAAGCGGCTCTTCGGGCAGGCGGATCGACTTCTCGTCGACGTTGGGGGGCCAGTGCTTCTTCCAGATGGGTTCCACGGCTCCTCCACGGCAGGGCGGGCAGAAACCCTTACACCTGCGCGGCCCTGGCCGACAGAGGAGAGACGGTCGCGTTTCGCTCAGCGGAATCCTGCAGCGCCCTGGCGCGCTCGCGGAAGAGGACCACGTTGCGCAGCTTGATCGACTCGTAGCCGCGCACCAGGTCGGGGAGAGCGGCGATCTGCGCGACGGTGTCGTAGGTGGCGGGAGAGAGGTTCGCGAGCGAGCGGAGCAGGAGATCGCGGTACTCGCCGATCAGCGCCCGCTCCGTCTTCCGCACCTCGGCGCGCCCGAAGGGGTCGAGGGCGCTGCCGCGCAGCCGGCGCAGGCTGCGCAAGAGGACGAGCAGGGGCCGCGACCAACTCCCCAGCTTGAGCTTGCGCTTCAACCCCAGGGCCCTGAGGAACGGAGGGTGCAAGTGCCAGTAGACGCGGGCACCGCCGGGGAAGCGCTCGCGGATCTCCGGGTCCGCGCTTCCGCGCAGGAGCAGCCGGGCCACCTCGTACTCGTCCTTGTAAGCCATCAGCTTGTAGAGGTTGCGCGCCGCCGCCTCGGCGATCTCCGTCCGCCCCGGCGTCCGCTCTTGCTCGATCGACGCCACCTCCCGCACGACGTCCAGGTAGGAGCGCGCGTAGGCCAGGTTCTGATACGCCACCAGGTCCGGAAAGCGGATTTCCAGAAGTCGCCGCAGCTCGCCTGCGAGGCCCGCCTGGTCGAGCAGCGCCAAAAGCTCCGCCGGCGGCTTGGGCGCGAGCCCGAGCACCGGCGCCTCCGGCCGCGCCGCCTCCTCGACCGCGGCCTGGTCCGCCACCCAGCGCCGCCCCCAGCGGAAGGCCAGCCGGTTGACCTCCACCGAGACCTCGTTCAGCTCGATGGCCCGCTCGATGGACTCCGCGCGCAACGGGACCAGGCCCGCCTGGTACGCCGCTCCCAGCAGCAAGAGGCCGGCGGGCATGTGGTCGCCGAAGAGCGCCTCGGAGAGGCGCAAGGAGTCGAGGTAGAGGCTGGAGCGCGCCGCCCGATCGAGCGCGCGGGTCAGCTCGCCCACCGCCGGGAACGCGCTCCCCACCTGCGTCACCATCTGCCCGGTGGGGACCTTGCTGGTGCTCACCACCGCGGCCGTGCGCTCCGGGTCGGCGCGGGCCAGGTTCTGCGGCGCCGTGCTCACCAGCAGGTCCAGCCCCAGGTAGAGGTCGGCGCAGGCCATCCCGATGCGGCTGCCCACCTCGGGCTCCCCGTCGAAGAGGCGCAGGTGCGAGACCACCGGCCCGCCCTTCTGCGAGAGCCCGGTCTGGTCGAGACTGCGCACGCGCTTGCCGTCGAGGAGCGCGGCGGTGCCGACGATGGAGTCCACCGTCACCACCCCGGTGCCCCCGATGCCCATGAGGAAGATGGAGTAGCCGTCGCCGCAGGCCGGCTTGCGCGAAGGCTCCGGCAAAGGCGCGTCCATCGGCGGCGCACGCCGCTTCCTGCCGGGCGCGCTTCCCTCGCCGGAGATCGGCACCGCGCTGAGGAAGGAGGGGCAGTCCCCCTTGAGGCAGGAGTAGTCCTTGTTGCAGGACGACTGGTGGATGCGGGTCTTCCGCCCCAGCTCGGTCTCCAGCGGCTGCACCGAGAGGCAGTTCGATTTCACCCCGCAGTCCCCGCACCCCTCGCACACCAGGGGATCGATGAAGACGCGCATCGGCGGATCGGGCCGCTTGCCCCGCTTGCGCAGCCTGCGCTTCTCCGCCGCGCACTCCTGGTCGTAGACCAGGGCGGTGACGCCAGGGATCTCCCGCAGCCGCCGCTGCACGGCGTCCAGGTCGTCGCGGTGGTGGAGGGAGGCGCCGCCCAGCTCGGCCCTGGTGTACTTCTCCGGTTCGTCGGAGAGCACCGCCACCTCGCGGACGCCTTCCGCGAGAAGCTGCTTGACCAGGGCGGGCACCGGCAGCGAGCCGGCCGCGTGCTGCCCGCCGGTCATCGCCACCGCGGAGTTGTAGAGCACCTTGTAGGTGAGGTTCACGCCGGAGGAGACCGCGGCCTTGATCGCCAGCATCCCCGAGTGGAAGAGCGTGCCGTCGCCCAGGTTCTGGAACATGTGCGGCATCCCGGAAAACGGCGCCGCCCCTACCCACTGCGCTCCTTCGCCGCCCATCTGGGTGACGCCCACCACCGAGCGGTCCATGCGGATGGCCATGGTGTGGCAGCCGATGCCGCCACCGGCGATCGAGCCTTCGGGCACCACGGTGGAGGTGTTGTGCGGGCAGCCGCTGCAGAAGAAGGCGGTGCGGGGAACGGAGAGCGGCGCGGGACGCTTGCGGGCGGCGTCCAGGGCGTCGAGGCGGGCGCGCACCGCGGCGGGCAGCGGGCGGCCGGCGAGGCGGGAGGCGACCAGCGGCGCGATGGAGTCGGGCTCCAGCTCGCCGTACACGGGCACCAGCGGGTTGCCGGCCTCGTCCTGCTTGCCCACGATGCGGGGACGGCGGGGCGCGCCGTAGAGCACGTCGCGGAAGAGAAGCTCGAGGAAGGGGCGCTTCTCCTCCACCACCAGGATCTCCTCCAGGCCCTCGGCGAACTCGCCCACGATGCCGGGCTCGAGGGGGTGGAGCATGCCGATCTTCAAGAGGCGGATGCCGGCGGCGCGCAGCGCCTCGACCCCGAGGCCCAGGTCGCGCAGCGACTGGCGGAGATCGAACCAGGTCTTGCCCGCGGCCACGATGCCGATCCGGTCGCCTTCGCCGCGCGCCACGATCCGGTTGAGGCCGTTGGCCGCCGCGTACCGGCGCGCCATCTCCAGCCGCGCGTTGTGCAGGCTGGCCTCCATCTCCAGGGAGAAGGGCGCGAAGAGGCGGGGATCGAAGGAGGCGGCGAAGGGCCGGCCGCCGATCTCGAGGTGCGGGACGACCGGCGAGACGCGCCCGGGCGAGACCTCGGCGGTGCCCGCCTCGTCGCAGACGTCGGTGGCGCATTTCATCCCCACCCAGAGGCCGCTGCAGCGGGAGAGCGCGTAGCCGTGCAGCCCGAGATCGAGCACCTCCTGCACGCTGCCCGGATAGAGGACGGGGAACCCGGCGGCCCAGAACGATGGCTCGCTCTGGCTGGGGATGGTGGAGCTCTTGCAGGCGGGATCGTCGCCCGCCAGGGCCAGCACGCCGCCGTTCTTTCCCACCCCGGCGAAGTTGGCGTGCTTGAAGATGTCGCCCGATCGGTCGACGCCCGGGCCCTTGCCGTACCACATGCCCAGGACCCCGTCGTACTTCGCCGCGGGGAGCGCCGAGGCGAGCTGGCTGCCGAACACCGCGGTGGCCGCCAGCTCCTCGTTGACGCCGTTGACGAAGCGCACCTCGTGCTGCAGGGCGATCTTCGCCGCCCGCTCGAAGGCCACGTCCAGGCCGCCCAGCGGCGAGCCGCGATAGCCGGAGACGAAAGTGGCGGTCTTCAGGCCCCGCCTGCGATCGGCGCGGTGCTGATCGAGGGTGAGGCGGACCAGCGCCTGGATCCCCGACAGGTAGATGGTTCCTTCCTCGAGCAGGTACTTGTCGTCGAGCCGCACGGTGCTCTCCCGGAAGCCGCGGATCATGGCCCCACACCGGCCCGGGCGTCGAGCGGGAACGGGACCCTGTTCTGCCCTGCGGAACGGGGGGTGACGGGAAGGTCGTTTTCTGGTTTCCTGACTCGATGGACCCCCTCCAGGAATACCTCGCGAAACCGTGGCTGAAGTTCTACGGACCGGGCGTCCCCGCGACCGTCTCCTTCGCGGAGAAGCCGGTGTTCCAGCTCCTCGACGAGGCCGCGGAGCGATGGCCGAAGCGGGAGGCGCTGGTCTTCTACGGCCGGGGCATCACCTACGGCGAGCTGCGCGAGGCGACCGACCGGCTGGCCTGTGCCCTGGCGGATCTGGGTGTGAAGAAGGGCGACCGCGTCGCCCTCTACCTGGTCAACAGCCCGCAGTTCGTCATCGCCTGGTTCGGCGCCCTCAAGGCCGGCGCGGCCGTCACCAGCATCAGCCCCCTCTACACCAGCCACGAGGTCCGCTACCAGCTCGAGGACAGCGGGGCCCGGGTGGTGATCTGCCAGGACATCCTCTACGAGAAGGTGGCGAAGTGCGGCGCACCCATCGACGCCACCATCGTCACCGGCGTGGGCGAGTACCTGCCACCGCTCAAGCGCCTTCTGGCGAAGACCGCGCTCGCCCGCCTCTTCCCGGAAGTGAACCTGGGCGCGCCGCAGATCCGGCCGGCGCCCGGCCTGCACTGGCTGCAGGATCTGTTGAAGAAGTATCCGCCCAGGCCGCCCCAGGTGAAGATCGACCCGGCGAACGACCTCGCCGCCCTCCCCTACACCGGCGGAACCACCGGCAACCCCAAGGGCGTGATGCTCACGCACCGGAACATGCTCGCCGCCCAGGCGCTGGCGAAGGCCGCCTTCCCCGACTTCATCCCCGGCAAGGAGGTGGTGATCGCTTTTTTGCCCTTCTTCCACATCTACGGGCAGGTGGTGATCATGCTCAACGGGCTCTCCGAGGGCCATCTACTGGTGCTCTTCACCAGCCCCGACACGGAGGCCATCCTCTCCGCCATGGAGCGCTACCAGGCCACCGTCTTCTTCGGCGTGCCCACGCTCTTCGAGTACCTCAAGGACCACAAGGACACCGACAAGGTGAACTGGAAGCGGCTCAAGCTCATCCTCTCCGGCGCCGACACGCTGCACGAGTCCACCGTCAAGGGCTGGGCACGGCGCACCGGCTCCAGCATCGTGGAGGGCTACGGGCTCTCCGAGACCTGCGCCATGAGCCACGTCAACCCCGTGCAGCGGCCCAAGCCTGGCTCCTTCGGCTGCCCGGTGCCCGACGTGCTGGCGGCGGTGATCGATCCGGAGACGATGGCCTTCGTGCCCCACGGGGAGACCGGCGAGCTGGTGCTCTCGGGGCCCAGCGTGATGTGCGGCTACTGGCGCAAGCCGGAGGAGACCGCGCACGTCTTCCTCGAGCGGGACGGCCGGCGCTGGATGAGGACCGGCGACATCGTGCGCATGGACGAGGAGGGGTACTTCCACTTCTACGACCGGTCGAAAGACCTCATCAAGTGCAAGGGCTACTCGGTCTTCGCCAAGGACGTGGAGGAGGTGCTCTACGCGCATCCCTCGGTGAAGGCGGCCGGGGTGATCGGCGTGCCCGACCCGGCGCTGGGGCAGCGGATCAAGGCCATCGTGGTCCTGCAGGCCGACGCGCGGGGGAAGGTGAACGAGGAGGAGATCAAGAGCTACTGCAAGGAGCGGCTGGCCGAGTACAAGGTGCCGCAGGTGATCGAGTTCCGCGGAGAGCTGCCCCGCACCGACGTGGGCAAGGTCTCGCGCCGGGAGCTGCGAGATGACGGGCCGGCGGCCTGAGTGCCTGATCCATTCTTCCGCGCAGAGGGCCTCACCCGCCGCTTCGGCGGCCTGCTCGCCGTCAACGAGGTGGGCTTCGAGCTGCGCCGCGACCAGATCGTCGGGTTGATCGGCCCCAACGGCGCGGGCAAGACCACGCTGTTGCGCCTGATCACCCGCGTGCTCAAGCCGGACAGGGGCAGGGTGATCTTCAACGGCGAGGACATCAGCTCGCTCAGCGTCTGGGACGTGGTCAACCGGGGCATCGCCTGCACCTTCCAGAACACCCGCCCTTTCCGCCACCTGCCCATCGTCGCCAACGTGATGGTGCCCCTGCTCGCGCCGCGCGCCCACGCCCGCGGGGACTGGGTGCGCAAGATCGACGCCAAGGCGATGGACGCGCTGGAGTTCGTGGGCATCGCCGACCAGGCGCTGGAGCCCGCCTCGGCGCTCTCCCAGGGGGATCTCAAGAGGCTGGAGGTGGCGCGGGCCATCGCCACCGAGCCCGAGCTGCTGTTGCTCGACGAGCCTTTGGGCGGGCTGAACCCGGCGGAGTCGGAGCTGCTCGCCAAGTCGATCCGGCGGCTGCACAAGGGCGGCCGCTTCGGGCGGCTGCACTCCGAGGGGCCGGCGGTGCTGATGATCGAGCACAAGCTCAAGGAGCTGATGTCCATCGCCGACCGGGTGATCGTGATGGATCACGGCGAGGTGCTGGCCGACGCCCCGCCGGCGGAGATCGTGAAGAACCCGAAGGTGGTGGAGGCCTACCTGGGGTCCGCGAATGCCGCTCCTTGAGGTGAAGGACCTGTCGGTCCGCTACGACAAGGCGGTGATCCTCAACGGCGTCTCCCTCCAGGTGGGCGAGGGGGAGCTCGTGGGGCTGGTGGGGCCCAACGGCGCCGGCAAGTCCACTCTCTTGCGCGCCGTCTCCGGCCTGGTGCGCTTCGAGGAGCGGATGCGGCGGGGCGCGGACGGCGACATCGTCCTCGAGGGCGAGGTGCGATTCGCCGGCGAGCGGATCGAGGGGCTGGCCGCGCACGAGATCCGCCGGCGCGGGCTGGTCCACTGCCCGGAGCGGAGGCGGCCGTTCCGGGAGCTGACGGTGGAGGAGAACCTCCTGGCGGGCGCGTACCTCTCCCGCAGCTCCATCGACACCGGGCGGCGGCTGGAGCGGGCCTGGGCGCTCTTCCCCCGCCTGGCCGAGCGCAAGCGGCAGCTCGCGGGCAAGCTCTCCGGCGGGGAGCATCAGATGCTCGCCACCGCCCGGGCCCTGATGTACGAGGCGAAGCTGCTGGCCATCGACGAGCCGTCGCTGGGTCTGGCCCCCAAGGTGCGCGAGGAGCTGTTCGCCGCCATCGGGAAGATCCACGCCATGGGCACCCCGGTCCTGCTGGTCGAGCAGGAGGTGGCCCAGGTCTTCCGCATGGCCAGCCGCAACTACGTCCTCTCCCAGGGCCGGATCATCGCCGAAGGCACCGCCGCCGGCCTGATGTCCAACGAGACGCTGCGCGCCAGCTACCTGGGGCTCTGAAGGGCCGTTGGCAGAATACGGGTGAATCTTGGCACTTCTGCCATGACGGTCGCGAGTAGATTCGTCCCGCGGAAGGCGGTGATTCATGCGATCCCTACTCTCGGCTCTTCTCTTCGCCGCTGCGTGCGGCATGTCGGACGCTCCGTCGGACGGGCTCCCGCCCGGAACGGTCATCGTCGATTGGCACGTCGGCGCAACCGGCCTCTCGACGTCGATCCGGGACGGCGAGTTCGTTGCCTGGCGATCCGGCGACGGCATGCACCACACGGTCACCTGGAGCAGCACGCCCGCCGCCCTCGACGAGGTCGACGTTCCGGGAGGCGGGACTTCGACGGCAGTGCACTTCATCACTCCCGGCAACTATCGCTATTCCTGCTCGATCCACGGCGAGACCGTCGAGAGCGGCAACGTCCACGTCCTCCCCCCGGGAACGTGACGGCGCCTGCGGGCCTGGCGGCCTTCGCGTTGGTCCTCCTGTCGTGCGGCGGGGGGACGTCCGACACGACGGGCCCGTTCAAGACCGCCGCGCACGTCTCTCTTCCCCGGATGCCCTCCCATGGCGGCGCGCAACTGCGCAACCTGCAGCTGGTCACGGTGACCTTCCGCGGCTACCCGTTTCGGGCTTTCGTCGAATCGTTCGGCGATTTCGTCGTCCACTCGCAATGGCTCGCCGCCGCGACGCAAGATTATGGTCCGGTCACCGCCACGCACCTGGGGAAGGTGGTGCTCGACTCGCCGCCCGGCGGCGCGAGCTCCGATCTCGCGGCGGTCCTTCGCTCGAACATCGACTCCGGCACCCTGCCCTTTCCCTCGGATCCCGCGGGTCTCCTCTATCTGGTCTACGCGCCGCCTCCCTGCCCCGGCGGCGGATATCACGGGTCCTTCGAGCACTCGGGCAAGACCGTGGCTTTCGCCGTGGCGCTGGATTGCGAGGACGGATTGGGCGCCGAGGGCGTGATGACGCACGAGATCGCCGAAGCGGCGAGCGACCCTTTCTTCTCCGGGTTTTTCTTCGACGCTGCACAAAGTCCGTGGATCGGCGAGACCGGAGACATCTGCAACTTGTCGCCCCCGTCGCTCGAGGGCGGGTACCAATTCCTCGGCATCTGGTCGAACGCCGCGGCCGCGAGCGGTGGCTCGCCCTGCGTGCCTTACACCGCCGGACCTTACTTCAACGTCTCGCCTTCGCCCGCCACACCGCAGACGGTAGATGCCGGTTCGAGCGTGACCTTCACCCTCACCGGTTGGTCCACTGAACCGATGCCTGGGGGATGGCCGCTGGGAGCATTTCCCGACAGCTACGCGCCGCAGGATTTCGATCCAAGGCCGGTATTCTCCAGGACCACCATCAACAACGGCGCCCAGGTCACGCTCACGCTGCACGTCCCGGCCAATGCACCCTCCGGCGCGGAGGCGACCGTCCGCGTCACATCCGGAAACATCGAGGTGGGCGGCGTCCGCGGCTTCTCGAACGACTGGTCGCTACAGGTGCGGGTGCGCTGACTCGTGGGTCCCTGCCGCGCGCAGTGCAACGCCGCACACCCGGCACCCCTGGCGCCAGGCGGAGTTCTGCTGCTTGCAGCGCGGGCAGCGGGTCTCGATCCGGTCGCGGACCCAGGGGGTGAGGCCGCGGGGCATGAAGAGGAGGACGAGGAGGACGATGACCGCGAAGATGAGCAGGCGCAGCTCGCCGAAAGCGGAGAAGCTGCCCAGCCACTCGGTGAGCGGGTAGAGGACGAAGACGGCGGTGACCGGGCCGTAGATGGTGGCCAGGCCCCCGAACACGCCCCAGATCACCACCTGGAAGGAGAGCGCGGTCTCCAGCGTGGAGGGCCCCGCCCCGCGCATGAAGTAGGCGTAGAGGGCGCCGGTGATCCCGGCCGCCGCCGCCGAGATGCCGAACACGATCAGCTTGTAGCGGACGGTGTCGATCCCGGAAGCGCGCGCGGCCAGCTCGTCGTCGCGGATGGCGTGGAGGATGAGCCCGAAGCGCGAGTCGGCGAAGGCCCAGGTGCCGAACACCAGGGCGAGCATGGCCAGCGCCGCGATGTAGTAGTTGCCGATCCGCGACGAGGCCAGGGGCGTGAGGCCGGACACGCCCAGCTCCCCGCCGGAGAAGTCGGGGAAGGCGAAGAGCACCCCGATGAGGATGAGGGGAAAAGCCAGCGTGGCCAGCGAGAGGTAGGAGCCGCGCAGCCGCAGGCAGAGGTAGCCCACGGTGAGGCCGGCGGCGCTGGAGATCAGCGCCCCGGTAGCCACCGCCACCCAGGGAGGGAAGCCCAGCCGCAGGGTGAGCAGGGCGCTGGAGTAGGCGCCTGCGCCGAAGAAGAGCGCGTGGCCGAAGTTCACCTGCCCGGCGTACCCGGCGAGCAGGTCCCAGCTGGCGGCGAAGGCGGCGAAGATGCAGGTCATGGCAGCCACCCGCAGCACGTAGGGATCGGGCAGGGCCACCGGCAGGAGCAAGACCGCCGCCACCCAGGCGAGGGCCAGGGTGCGCGAGGGCAGCACCAGCACCTCGCCGCGAAGCTGCGCCCAGGCGCGGCGGGCGAGGAAGGCCCCCGGGATCAGCGCTCCTCCTCGAACGCCACCCCGAAGAGCCCTTCGGGGCGGACCAGGAGGACGATCACCATCATCG
Source organism: Myxococcales bacterium (assembly GCA_035498355.1). GTDB lineage: Bacteria > Myxococcota > Myxococcia > Myxococcales > 40CM-4-68-19 > 40CM-4-68-19. The sequence continues at coordinate 16,723 of DATKAG010000439.1, forward strand.
ACAGCGCCACCGCCCCCTTGAGGAAGGCGCCCTGGGGGAGGGCGAAGACAGTGATCGCCTCCACGTAGCCGATCACCAGCGCGCCGATGACGCTGCCCTGGATGCTCCCCAGGCCGCCCAGCACCACGATGGAGAGCACGGTGACGAGCGGCGCCAGCCACATGAAGGGGTCCACCACGAAGACCGGGGCCACGGCCACCCCGGCGATGGAGGCGAGGCCCACGGAGATGGCCACCGTGAGCATGGCCACGCGGTTGACGTCCATCCCCATGAGATTGGCCACCTCCAGATCGTTGGCGGTGGCGCGGATGGCGAGGCCCAGCCGCGTCCGGTAGAGGAGGACCCAGATGGCCGCCAGCATCCCGGCGGCGATGAGGAGGATGACCAGCCGCTGCCAGGGGACGGCGATGCCCAGAAGGCTCACCGACCCGTCGATCACCGAGGGGATCCCCAGGTAGTTCCCCCCGTAGATGCGCAGCACGGTCTCCTGGAAGATGAGAGCCAGGGCGATGGTGGCGATGAGCACCGCCGCCTCGTGCTGGCGCACCGGCTCGATCACCAGCCGGTAGCAGATCAGGGAGAACAGCGTGACCGAGCCCACCGCCAGCAGGCCGGAGAGCAAGGGGCCCACGCCCCCGCCGATCAAGAGCGCGTAGAGGGCGTAGGCCGCCAGCATGTAGAAGGCGGTGTGGGCGATGTTGACGATCCGGGCCACCCCGAACACCAGCGAGAAGCCGATGGCGAGGAGCGCGTAGGCGCTGCCGTTGACCAGGCCGGTGACGAGGATGTCCTGGAACATCCGAAAGTCAGCTCTCGCCGGGCAGCCCGAACTTCCCCATCCCCTTCACGTCCGGGGGCCAGAAGGGAACCTTCTTTCCGTTCTGCCACTGCACGGCGATGCCCGTGTCCTTGCCGATGCCCCAGACCGGGTCATGCGTCTTGTCGAACTCGAGATACGCGCCGGTGCCCACGTACTTCTCCTGCTCGAGGATGGGGACCAGCTTGTCGGCATCCAGGGTGCCGGCCTTCTCCACGGCGACCTTGATCAGGTCGACGGCGTCGTACGTGCCGGCGTTGTAGGTGGGCAGCTTGCCGAAGCGCGCCTTGAACGCCTTGACGAAGGGGATCATCTTGGGCGTCATCTCCACCTCGGCGTAGGTGTCGAGGGTGGCCACGTAGTTGCCCTTGCCGGCGGTGGCCTGCCAGAAGCCTTCCTTCTGCGCCTCGACGTTGATGCCGAAGGCCACCGCGCGCGTCTTGCGCTCGCCCATCTGCCGCCCCACCACGATGCCCACGGGCCCGGAGAGGACGGTGAAGACCATGTCCGCCCCCGCCCGATCGATGGCCGCCAGCTCGGCGGTCACGTCGGTGGCGGTGGGCGAAGGCTGCCACGTCCCCACCACCTCCATCTTCATCTTGGGCAGGTTCGCCTGGGCCGCCTTCACGATCGCCTCCGTCCAGATCACCTTCTCCGCCAGGATGGCGACCTTGGGGGTCTCCTTCTTCAGATCGGCGCGGATCTGGCCGGCGATCGCGCCGAGCACGGCGAAGAGGGTCCTGCCCAGGCCGGGCGAGTTGAGGGGCGCGATCCGGAACCAGTACTTGTAGCGGTTGTAGTCCTTCTCCACGTTGGCCCCCAGCTTGGCGTCGGCGGCGCCGCAGCCGAGGAAGAGCTTCTTGTTGTCCATGGCCACTTCCTGCATGGCCAGCACCGCCTCGGAGCGGAAGCCGCCGATGACGAAGTCGGCCTTCTCCCGGGTGATGGCCCGCTCCATTGCGTTGGTGGCGTCGGGCACCGACTGGATCTCGTTGCTGTCGATGCGCACCAGCTCGATCATCCGCTTCTTGCCCCCGACGGAGATGCCGCCCGCCTTGTTGATGTCATCGCGCGCCATCTCTGCGCCCGCCCAGGCGTTCTCTCCCTGGGCGAAGGCCATGGGCCCGATGACGGCGATCTTTACTTTCTCCTGGGCGATGCCGGCGGGCGCGACGGAGAGGATGGCGGCCGCGGCGAGGATGAGCGGGCGAGGCATGGGGTCCCCCGAAGGTAGGAAGTGCGGATGCGGCAGGGCGTGTATTCTGGCAGCGAGCCAGCGACCCGTCGAGGGGCCGCGAGAGCCCGTTCCGCACATCGAAACGGAACGCCCGTCGGGAACAGCGCTCGCGTGTTAGAAGCCCGCCCATGGAAACACGGCTGCACACCTGCATGCTCTGCGAGGCGGTCTGCGGGCTGCTGGTGGAGATGGAAGGCGGCTCCATCCGGGGCGTGCGCGGGGATCCGGACGACCCGTTCAGCCGCGGGCACATCTGCCCCAAGGCGGCGGCCATCGTCGACGTGCAGGACGATCCCGACCGCATCCGCGAGCCGCAGAGGCGCGAGGGCGGGCGCTGGCAGGCGGTCTCCTGGGAGGCGGCGCTGGAAGAGGCCGGCGATCGCCTGGCGCAGGTGCAGCGCAAGTACGGCCGCAGCGCGGTGGGTGTCTACATCGGCAATCCCACCGTCCACTCCTACTCGGCGTTCCTGGGAATCCCCCTCTTCTCCCGCGCGCTCGGCTCCCGCAGCCGCTTCTCCGCCACCTCCGTCGATCAGCTCCCGCAGATGCTGGCGGCGCTGGAGATGTTCGGGCACCAGCTCCTCCTGCCCATCCCGGACGTCGATCGCACGAGCTTCTTCCTCATGTTCGGCGCCAACCCGGTGGCCTCCAACGGCAGCCTGATGACGGCCGGGGGAATCGCCCGCCGCCTTGCGGAGCTGCGCGAGCGGGGCGGGAAGCTGGTGGTGGTGGATCCCCGGCGCACGGAGACAGCCGCCATCGCCGACCAGCACCTCGCCATCCGCCCCGGCGCCGACGCGCTGCTGCTGCTGGCGATGCTCCAGGTGCTCTTCGAAGAAAAGCGCGACCGGCCGCCGCCGGACGCCGACGGTCTGGCGGAGCTGCGGAAAGCCGCCGCGGCCTTTCCCCCGGAGCGGGTGGCGGAGCGCACCGGGATCGCCGCCGCCGCCATCCGCGAGCTGGCGCGCGCCTTCGGCGCCGCACCGAGCGCGGTGGCCTACGGGCGCGTCGGCGCCAGCACGCAGGAGTTCGGCGGGCTCGCCTCCTGGCTGCTGGTGGCCCTCAACGCGATCACCGGCAACCTCGATCGCCAGGGCGGCTTCATGTTCACCACCCCGGCGGTCGACGTGGTGGGCGTCTCCGGGATGATGGGCGACCGGGGTCACTTCGGCATCTGGAAGAGCCGGGTGCGCGGGCTGCCGGAGTTCGGCGGCGAGCTGCCCGCGGCCGCCATGGCCGAGGAGATGGAGACGGAGGGGAAGGGCCGCATCCGCGCCCTCGTCACCTTCGCCGGCAACCCGGTGCTCTCCACCCCCAACGGCGGGCGGCTGGAGCGCGCGCTCTCCGGGCTGGAGTACATGGTCTCCATCGACGTCTACCGCAACGAGACCACCCGGCACGCCAACCTCATCCTCCCCACCAGCTTCGGGTTCGAACGCGATCACTACGACCTGATCTTCTACGCGCTGGCCGTGCGCAACGCCGCCCGCTACGTGAAGGCGCTCTGTGCGCCTCCGCCCGGAGTGCGCGGCGACTTCCAGGTGCTACTCGATCTGGCCCTCAGCATCCGCCGGCACGGTGGCGGGCGACCGGGGCGGCTGCAGGGAGCGGTGCTGCGGACGCTGCGCCTTCTGGGCGAGCGCCGGATGCTGGATGCGCTGCTCCGCCTCGGCCCCCACCGGCTCTCCTTGTCCAAGCTCGCCTCGAACCCGCACGGGGTCGACCTGGGCCCCTTGCGGCCCCAGCTTGCCGCCCGGCTGAAGGCGAACAAGAAGAGGCTCCAGCTCGCCCCGCCCGTCTTCCTCGGGGACCTGAAGCGGCTGGAGGCGAGCCTGCAGCGGGAAGCGAACGGCCTGGTGCTCATCGGCCGGCGGGCGCTGCGCAGCAACAACTCCTGGATGCACAACAGCCTGCGCCTGGTGAAAGGCCCACCCGGCTGCGTGCTGCTCATCCACCCGGAGGACGCTTCCGCGCGCGGGCTGAAGGCCGGCGAGCGCGCGCGCGTCTCCTCGCGCGTGGGCAGCGTGGAAGTCCCCGTCGGGCTCAGCGAGGACCTGGCCCGCGGCGTGGTCAGCCTGCCCCACGGCTGGGGCCACGGCCGCGCGGGCACCGCCCTCTCCGTGGCCGGCCAGCACGCCGGGGCCAGCCTGAACGACCTCACCGACGAGCAGTCGATCGACGCCCTCTGCGGCAGCGCCGCCTTCAGCGGCGTGCCGGTGAGCGTGAGCAAGGCGGAGTGAGGGAGCTCACAGCTCGTAGCCGACGTGCAGAGCGAGGACGGGGGCGAACCGGCTGGTGGGGACCGGGGCGCCTCCGGCGGATGCAGGCGACGACCAGAGCAGCACGTCCAGCCCGGCGGCCGGCATCAGGTAGAGGCCGCCCAGCCCCGTGAACCAGCGGTAGCCGACGTGCGGCAAGAGGTCGATCTGGGTCGCGCGCGCCATTCCCTCGCTCCCCTCCCTCTCGAAGCGCACGCTGCGCACCCCGGCTTGCATCCCGCCGTAGAACCCGCGGGCCCCGTCCCGGAGGTAGAGCTGGACGCGAGCCCCGAAGCCCAGCTCGACGCGCTCGCGCCAGCCGGGCTCCGCCGCGAACGAGGGCACGTCGTAGGCGAAGGAGTTGACCGACCAGCGCAGGCGGCCGCTGGCGGCGCCCGCGGCCACCGACCAGCCGCCCATGAAGAACGGCGCCGGGTCGACCTCGAGCGAGAGCGCAGGCCGCCGCCCTGGCGTCTCCTCTTCCGCTCGTGCTGCCCATGCGCCGCAAACCACCGCCAGAGCCGCCGCGATTGCGATCCTTCCCGTCATTTGTTCCTCCCTTTTTGTCCGAACACTGTTCGGATGCAGTGAAAAGAAATCAGCCCGCGAAGGCCGCCACCAACCGCTCCAGCGCCTTGCGATCGCTTTCCTCGAAATCGGCCTGGTAGGCCTTGAGGTGCGTGAGTTGCAGCATCGCCATCCCGTGCGCCAGCGCCCAGAGCGCGTAGGCCATCTCCTCCGGGCCGAACCCTTCGCTGGCCCGCAGCACCCCGGAACGGCAGCCTTCCTGGGCAGCGCCGAGCACGCGCGCGTAGGGCGAACCCGGCCCTGCCGCCTCCCGTGCCGACTTGCGCGCCGACTTCAGCCGGTGGAAGAGAAGGAGGAAATCCTCGGAGTGGGCGCGGGCGAAGTCGACGTAGGCCGCGCCCAGGCGTATCAGCCGCCGCTCGGGCGGCAACCCGGCGGGGACGGACCCCATCCGCTGGTCGAGCCGTCCCGCCACCTCCTGCGCCACGGTGGCGATCAGGTCGTCCTTGCCCGCGAAATACTCGTAGAGGCTGGCCGGGCTGTACCCCGCCCGTTCCGCCACGGCGCGCAGGGAGAGGTTCTCCACCCCATGCCGCAGGATCAACTCACGGGCCGCCGAAAGGATCCGCCCCCTGCTCCGCTCCTGCCTGCGCTCGGTCCCGATCGCCATGGGTGGCTCAATATCCGAACAGTGTTCGGATGTCAAGCGGCTCTCCTCCGGCCGTTCCAACCCGCCGGATTCCGCTCCTTGACCCGCCCGCGGCGATTGGGGAATGTGCGGGCTGCTTGAGACGAACGATCCTCGCCCTCTGCCTCCTGCTCGCCGGCTCCGCCCGGGCGGCGGAGGAAGTCCGCATCGGCATGATCCTTCCCTTGACCGGCGCCGCCGCCTCCACCGGGCTGGAGCTGCGCAACGCCGCCGAGCTGGCCGCGGAGATCGTCAACACGCCCAGCGGGGACTTCGCCCTTCCTTTGGCCGCCGGCAAGGGGCTGCCGCACCTGGGCGGGGCGAAGATCCGCCTGATCTTCGCCGACCACCAGGGCAACCCGCAGCTCGGGGCCAGCGAGGCCGAGCGGCTGATCACCCAGGAGAAGGTGGTGGCGCTGCTCGGCTGCTACTTCAGCGCGGTCACCGCCACCGCCAGCCAGGTGGCGGAGCGGCACGGAATCCCCTTCCTCACCGGCGAGTCCAGCTCCTCCACCCTCACCCGCCGCGGCTTCCAGTGGTTCTTCCGCACCACTCCGCACGACGAGCTGTTCGTGCAGAACTTCTTCGCCTTCCTGAAGGACGTGGAGAAGAAGAAGGGGATCAAGATCAAGACCCTGGCGCTGCTCAACGAGAACACCCTCTTCGGCAGCGAGACCACGAAATTGGAGGAGAAGCTGGCGGAGGAGAACGGCTACAAGGTGGCGGAGAAGATCCTCTACCCGGCCCGCAGCGCGCAGCTCACCTCCGAGGTGCAGCGCATCAAGGCCGCCGCCGCCGACGTGGTGATGCAGTCCTCCTACCTGGGCGACGCCGTCCTCTCCATCAAGACCTACAAGGAACTGGGCTACGCCCCCTCCGCGCTCCTGGCCAACGACGCCGGGTTCAACGACTCCGAGTTCCTCAAGACGGTGGGCAAGGACGCCGAGTACGTGCTCAGCCGCGAGGTCTGGGCCCTCGACCTGGCCGAGCGCAAGCCGCTCATCCGCAAGGTCAACGACCTGATGGAGAAGCGGCACGGGGTGAGCTTCAACGGCAACTCCGCCCGCGACTTCACCGCCGTCCTGGTGCTGGCGGAGGCCATCGACCGCGCTGGCTCCACCGCGCCGGAAGCGATCCGCAAGGCGCTGCGGGAGACGAACCTCCCCGCCGATCAGCTGATCATGCCCTGGGAGGGCATCCGCTTCGACGCCACCGGCCAGAACGACAAGGGCGCGGGCATCATCGTCCAGGTGCAGGGCGGAAAGTACGCCACCGTCTGGCCCTTCCCGCTCGCCTCCCGGGAGATCGTCTGGCCCATGCCGGACTGGAGCAAGCGCTGAGCTCCGGGATGCTGCTGCAGACGCTGCTTTCCGGCGTCCTGGTGGGGCTGGTCTACGCGCTGGTGGCGGTGGGGCTCACCCTGATCTTCGGGGTGATGGACATCGTCAACTTCGCCCACGGCGAGTTCCTCATGCTGGGCATGTACGCCGGCTTCTGGGGCTGGGCGCTGTGGAGCCTGGACCCGCTGGCCACCCTGCCTCTGGCCGCCCTGCTCCTCTTCGCCTTCGGCGCCCTGGTCTACCGGCTGGTGATCCGGCGCATCCTCGACGCTCCGATGCTTTCGCAGATCTTCGCCACCTTCGGGATCATGATCCTGCTCCGCGGCCTGGCCCAGTACCTGTGGAAGCCCGACTTCCGCAGCGTGGGCGAGACGGCGGTGGCGGGGACCCTGGCCCTGGGCTCGCTGCGCTTCGGGCGGCCCCAGCTCGCCGCCGCCCTCGGCTCGGTGCTCGCCTCCGCCCTGGTGTGGTGGTTCCTCCGCTACACCCGCCCGGGCGCCGCGCTGGAAGCGACCGCCGCCGACCGGGAAGCCGCCTCGCTGATGGGCATCGATCCTGGGCGCATGTTCAGCCTGGCCTGGGGCATCGGCGCCGCCTGCGCCGGGATCGCCGGCGTCCTCATCTGCACCTACCAGCCCGTCTTCCCCGAGGTGGGAGCGAACTTCATCCTCGTCGCCTTCGTGCTGGTGGCGCTGGGCGGCTTCGGCAGCGTGCCCGGCGCCTTCTGGGCAGGCATCCTCATCGGCATCGTCGAGGTGCTGGGTGGGTTCCTCGTGGGGCCGGCCTACAAGATGGTGCTGGTCCTCTCCCTCTACCTGGTGGTGGTCTGGCTGCGCCCCCAGGGGCTCTTGGGTCGGGCGTGATCCGCCGGCTGCTTCCCCTCGCCACCGCCGCCCTCTTCGCGCTGGCGCTCCCCCTCCTCGTCTCCCGGCCCGACGCGCAGAACACCGCCATCCTCATGCTCATGACGGCGCAGCTGGGCGTCGCCTGGAACATCCTCGGCGGCTACGCCGGCCAGGTCTCCCTTGGCCACGCCGCCTTCTTCGGCTGCGGCGGGTACGTCTCCACCTTCCTCTTCCTCCAGCACGGCGTCAGCCCCTGGCTGGGGATGATCGCGGGCGCCCTGGCGGCGGCGGCGCTGTCGCTCGTCGTCGGCTGGCCCTGCTTCCGCCTGCGCGGGCACTATTTCGCCATGGCCACCATCGCGGTGGGCGAGATCGTCCAGGCCCTGGTGACCAACTGGGAGGCGCTGGGCGGGGCGGTGGGCCTCTCCCTTCCCGTGACGGAGAGCGGCTGGCGGGGGATGGTCTTCAACCAGTCGAAGCTCCCCTACTACTACCTGGCGCTGGGGCTGCTCGCCCTCAGCCTGCTGGTCAACCACGGGGTGGCGCGCAGCTACCTCGGCTACTACTTCCGCGCCATCAAGGACGAGCCGGACGCGGCCCGCAGCCTGGGCATCGGCTTGACGCGCTACAAGCTCGCCGCCATCGCCCTCTCCAGCGCGCTCACCGCCGCCGGCGGCACGCTCTACGCGCAGAAGGAGCTGTTCATCGATCCCGGCTCGGTGCTCGCCACCGGGCTCTCCATCAAGATCTCCCTGGCCGCCATCCTCGGCGGCGTGGGCACGCTCTTCGGTCCGGTGGTGGGCGCGGTGGTGCTCACCGCCATCGAGGAGGCCTCGCGCCGCTGGTTCGGCGGCAGCGGGCGGGGCACCGACCTGGTGGTCTACGGTCTGCTGATCGTCGGCATCGCCGTCTTCCGGCCCGAAGGCATCGCCGGGCTGGTGCGCAGGGCCCGCTCCCGCGCGGGGGCGGCCGCGTGAGCGCGCCACTCCTGGAGGTGCGCGATCTCACCAAGCGCTTCGGCGGCCTTTTGGCCAACGACTCCGTCAGCTTCAGCCTGGAGGCCGGCGAGATCCTCGGGCTGATCGGCCCCAACGGGGCGGGGAAGACCACCCTCTTCAACTCGGTGGCCGGCTTCTTCGCTCCCACCAGCGGGTCCATCCTGCTGGATGGCACCCAGGTGGCGGGGCTCGCTCCCGAGCGGATGGCCGCGCGCGGGGTGGCCCGCACCTTCCAGATCGTCCGCATCTTCCGTTCCATGACGGTGCTGGAGAACGCGATGGTGGGCGCCATGCTGCGCAGCAAGGCGAGGAGCGCCGCGGAGAGCGCCGCCCGGGAGGTGCTCGCCTTCGCGGGGCTTGCGGCGCGCGCCGGCGATCCGGCTTCCATCCTGACGGTGGCCGAGCAGAAGCGCCTGGAGATCGCCCGGGCGCTGGCGGCCGGGCCGAGGCTTCTCCTCCTCGACGAGACCATGGCCGGGCTCACGCCCGGGGAAGTGCAGGAGGCGGTGGGGCTGGTGCGCCGCATCCGCGCCCGGGGGATCACCTGCGTGATCATCGAGCACGTGATGGAAGGGGTGATGCCGCTCGTCGATCGGCTGCTGGTGCTGGAGAACGGGCGGAAGATCGCCGACGGCGCGCCGGCGGCGGTGGCGGCGGACCCGGCGGTGATCTCCGCCTACCTGGGGGAGGACGTCGATGCTGCAGGTCCGTGACCTCCGCGTCAGCCACCGGCGCATCGCCGCCGTGCAGGGCGTGAGCCTGGAGGTGCCCGAAGGGCGCATCGCGGCCATCGTGGGCGCCAACGGGGCGGGCAAGTCCACGCTCCTGCGCGCCATCGCCGGGCTCGATCGCGCCGACGCGGGCGAGATCTCCTTCCAGGGCCGCCCCATCCAGCGGCTGCCGGCGCACCGCCGGGTGGGCCTGGGCCTCTCCCTGGTGCCGGAAGGGCGGCACCTCTTCCCTCGCCTGACGGTGGAGCGCAACCTCGACCTGGGCGGCTGGACGCGGACCGACCGGGAGGAGAAGGCGCGCTCGCTGGAGCTCGTCTATTCCACCTTCCCCGTCCTGGGCGAGCGGCGGCGGCAGCTCGCGGGAACGCTCTCCGGCGGCGAGCAGCAGATGCTCGCCATCGGCCGCGGCCTGATGTCGCGGCCCAAGCTGCTGCTCCTGGACGAGCCCTCCTGGGGCATCGCGCCGCTGCTGGTGAGCCGGATCTTCCAGACCATCGCGGCCGTCAACCGGGCGGGGGTGGCGGTCCTGCTGGTGGAGCAGAACGTCCGCCGCGCGCTCTCGCTGGCCCACCACGCCTACGTCCTGCAGACCGGCCGCATCGTGCTGCAGGGATCGGGCGCGGAGCTGCTCTCCAGCGACCTGGTGAAGCGGGCGTACCTGGGGCTCTAGCCGCCAGTCCAGGGCGTTCTCGTGGCCGTCCTCGTCCAGCGCTTGCGAAGCTGTTCGGCGTACTGCTCCGGGGCCGAGACGTGCACGTCGTCGCCGATGAACTTGGGCGTGAACCAGGTGTCGTAGTTCGAGAACATCGCGCGGAAGGGAGGGCGCGAGCAGATTCTTAGGTGTAGCGAGAAGCGATCGCCCGCGCCCGGCTGGGGGCTGGAGAAGAAGGCGAAGGTGAAGGCGTGGCCCCCCTCCTCCTCGTAGAGGGAGACCACCCGGAGGATGCCGGCGGCGAATCCCCGGGCGTCCGCGTCGCTCGACTCCAGCAGGCTGCCGGCGCCGGGCAACAGTCCCCAGATCTCCCTCTGGCTGGTGGGCGCCCAGGGGGCCATCCACTCCACCCGCCCGGTGCTGCCCACGTAGCGCGCACCGACCTGCTTCTCCCGCTCGAGAAGCTCCTCCCAGTAGTTGCGTCCCGTCCGCTCGCGGAAGGCGGCGCTCAGCGCCAGGAGCCGCGCGATCCCCGAATAAGGGACGGTGCGGGCGTGCATCTGGAAGTGGGGATGGGGCATGCTCGATCCGCCCGGGGGAAGGAAGTTCATTCCCACCACGTGGTGGACGAGCCTGGGGTCGCGCGAGCGCGCCCTGCCCAACAGCTCGCGGGAGACGCGGATGGCGTCCGCCAGCGCCTCCTCGGCGAGCTGCGAGGGAAAGAGCACGTGGCGCCCGGGATCGACGATGGCCACGCAGTCGAAGGCCATCTTGGAGAAGAGGTTCGGCACCGCCGTCGACCGGCCGATGCGCAGCTGTCCCTCCTCCACCACGTCCCTGGGAAAGCGGGTGCCCTTCGCGGCCACGTCGCAGAACGGGCAGGCCTTCGCGGTCTCCTCCTGGTACTTGCCCAGGAGCTGGACGTCGCCGCCGCCGAGGAGGAACGCCTTCGCCTTCTCGCTCAGGGCGGCGTTGATCGAAGCCACGGCCCCGGTCAAGGGATCGGTGCGATGCTCGATCGACTGCTCTACGGAGTTCCCCGCAGGGTCGAGCAGCCGGGCCCGCTCCTCCACCGTGGCAAAGTCGATCATGTGGTCCTCTTAGCACCGGAACGGCGCGGAACCGGGGAATTTCTCGCGGGGGGCCCTTCAGGGGTGGGCCGGACATTGGACTTAGTGTGCATATCTTTCCCCGTCGGGGCCGTGCTGATGTACCGGGCCGTGACACCGCGCGGGCGCCGCGTTTTCGTGATCGACGATGATCGCTCGGTCTGCCGCGGCCTGGCCCGGCTCCTGGTGGCGGCCGGCTTCCGGGTGGAGACGTTCGAGTCCGGGGCGGCCTTCCTCAAGCGGTCGCCGCCCCGGGGCGAGCACTGCCTGGTGGTGGACATGCGCATGCCGGGGATGAGCGGCCCGGAGCTGCGCGACAGGCTGCGGGCGCTGGGGCGCGAGTCGCCGGTGGTGTTCATCACGGCGCACGGCACCGACCGGATCGCGGAGGGTCTGGAGATGGAAACCGTGCTCGCCAAGCCGCTGGAGGCGGACGTCCTGGTCCGCGCCATCGACATCGCCATGAGCACGGCTGGCCGGGGCTCCGGCGGCAGCCGGCGTTCCACGCGCCGCGCGCCTCCGCGCCGCCTGGCGCGATGACAATCGCCAAGGATAGCCCCATTTCGCGCCGTCGGTGGGGGGCGGGCTGATTTGCCGCACTTGGAATTTTGAACCCCATTGACTCTGCGCGCGCCCGCTGATCAACATGCGTTCGACTACCAAGAAACGCGTACCGGGAAAGGCGCCGTATGGGAGGGATTCGCTCCAACAGGTCCTGGGCGCAACGGGAACCGGAGCCCGCGGCGCTGGCGGACCTCTTGCAGCGCATCTCCTGCGATCTGATCCGCGCT
>DATKAG010000440.1:0-2197 GCA_035498355.1 Myxococcales bacterium
CCGCCCGCCCCGGTTGGGCACGTCGTGCCACATGAAGCCGCTGGCCTGGCTCATGTCCACCGGCTTCACCAGGAAGAAGCTGGTGACGTAGCGGACCTTGCCGTCGGAGTCCTTTCCCAGGTTGATGTCGGTGATGATCGAGTTGTGCGGGTCGCGCGGGTCCAACTCGCCGAAGGCCCGGCCGGCGAGAGTCTGGTACGGGATGGTCTGGCCGCTGAGCGTCGCCGTCCGGTCGATGACGATGCGGGTGATGCGGGCCTGCGCCGGCAGGGCGCAGAGCGCGGCGGCGACGAGAGCGCTGCCGAGCACACGGATCGGTTTCATTCTCCCCCCACTGCTTGAAGAACGCAGAGGGGCCCGCCTACTGCAGGGCGATGAGCGCGATCAAGGAACGGCGAGTCGTGATTCCTTCCCCCGGCCGCCTCGGGCGAGAAAACCGCAGTCGATCCGGCGGACGGCTGGGAAGGTTTCGGGCTTGTTGCGCCGGCCCCGCCCTTGGTCGGATGAGCCGGCGCTCAGGACCGCAGGTCGATCGGCGACTCCGAGATGCGCGACCCGCGCCGCGCCCGCACCGCCGCGGAAAGCTCCTCCAGCACGGGCACCGTCTTCTCCCAGCCGATGCAGGCGTCGGTGATCGACTGCCCGTAGGCGAGCTTCCCCGGATCGCCCAGATCCTGCCGCCCGTCGAGCAGGAAGGATTCGAGCATCACCCCCGCGATCCCGCCCTCCCCCTCCGCCACCTGGGCGGCGATCTCGCGGGCCACCGCCGGCTGGCGCAGGTAGTCCTTGCCGCTGTTCCCGTGGCTGGCGTCGATCACCAGCCGCGGCGCCACCGCGGCCGCGCGCAGGGCCGCAAGAGCCTCCTGCACGCTCTTCCGGTCGTAGTTCGTTCCCCGGCTCCCGCCGCGGAGGATGATGTGGCAGTCGGGGTTCCCCCGGGTGGCCACGATGCCGGCCAGGCCCTGCTCGGTGACGCCGAGGAAGCGGTGAGGGTGGCCGGCCGCCCGCACCGCATCGATGGCGATCTGGACCCCGCCGTCGGTGCCGTTCTTGAAGCCCACCGGCATGGAGAGGCCCGAGGCCAGCTCGCGGTGCACCTGGCTCTCGGTGGTGCGGGCCCCGATGGCCCCCCAGGCCACCAGGTCGGAGATGAACTGCGGGGTGATGGGGTCGAGGAACTCGCAGCCCGTGGGCAGCCCCATCTCCACCAGGTCGAGCAACAGCCGCCGCGCCAGGCGCAGGCCCTCGTTGACCTTGAACGACCCGTCCAGGCGCGGGTCGTTGATCAGGCCCTTCCACCCCACGGTGGTGCGCGGCTTCTCGAAGTAGACGCGCATCACCACCAGCAGATCCGCGGCCAGCCGGGCGGCGCACTCCCGCAGCCGCCCGGCGTACTCCAGCGCCGCCTTCGGGTCGTGCACCGAGCAGGGGCCCACCACCACCAGCAGGCGGTCGTCGTCGCCGCCCAGCACGTGGATGATCTCCTCGCGCGCCTCGGCCACCGCCTGCGAGCCGGCCTCGCCCAGGGGCAGCTCCTCGAGGAGGATCGAGGGCGGCAACAGGGGCCGGTTGCTCTCGACGTGCAGGTCGCGGGTCTTCAAGGGGGCAGGACCGTCTCGCCGTAGGACAAATAGCGGTCCACGTGCTGCGCCGCCGATCTCCCTTCGCGGATGGCCCACACCACCAGCGACTGGCCGCGGGACATGTCGCCGGCGGCGAACACGCCGGGCACGCTGGTCATCCGGGTGGCGTCGGTCCAGACGTTGCCCCGCTCGTCGAGCTTCACCCCCAGCTGGGTGAGCATGGGCTTCTCCGGCCCGGTGAAGCCCATGGCCAGGAGCACCAGGTCGGCCGGGATCACCTTCTCGGTGCCGGAGATCTCGCGCGGGCCGAAGCGCCCGTCCGGGCCCTTCACCCAATCCACGTCCAGGTAGAGCAGCTCGCGGACGTTGCGCTCCTTGTCGCCCATGAAGCGCTTGGTCATCACCGCGTAGACGCGCGGGTCCTTGCCCCAGAGCGCCTTGGCCTCCTCCTGCCCGTAGTCCAGGCGGTAGGTCTTGGGCCACTGCGGCCAGGGATTGTCGGGCTGGCGCACCTCGGGCGGGCGGGGAAGGATCTCCAGCTGCGTCAGGCTGCGGCAGCCCTGGCGCAGGGCCGTTCCCACGCAGTCGGTGCCGGTGTCTCCGCCGCCGATCAC
>DATKAG010000441.1:0-8034 GCA_035498355.1 Myxococcales bacterium
CGCTCTCGTTGCCCAGCCCGATCAGGTACCAGCGCACGGTCTCGCCCGCGCGCACGGTCAGGCCCTCGAGGTTGCCCCAGAGCAGGCCGTTGATGGAGTGCTTCTTGTTGCTCTCCACGAACTCCTTGTCCTCCTTGTCCACCCTGGCGGGCTCGAGCGCGAAGTTGGCGATGTTCGCCTCCAGGTAGGGGCTCTTGTTCTCGTCGAAGATCATGAAGAGGGTGAAGAGCTCGCGGTCGACCCCCTTGGGCCGGCCGTCGGGCAGCGCCCGCCCGGCGCGGGTCACCACGATGGCGCCCACCAGGCCGGCGTAGATGTCGCGGTTCTCGTGGTCGTGCGCGTGGTAGAGCCAGACCACCGAGTCGGGATCGGCCGGGCCCGGCCCGGCGCGCTCCGGGACATCCCAGCGGTAGGTGTAGCTCCCGCCCAAAGGCGCCACGTGCGCCCCGGTCTCGTGCACGTGCCCGCCCGGCCCGGTGGCGTAGTGCGCGCCTTCCGACGCCTTCTCGTAGAAGACGCCGTGCGGGTGCATGCCCACGGGCAGGGCGGTATTGTTGCGGAAGTGCACCACGATCCGGTCGCCCACCTCGGCGCGGAGGATGGGCCCCAGGATGCCCAGGCTCTCCTCGCCGGGGCGGCGGGGCAGCAGCCGGCTGAAGGAAGCGTCGGTGTACTCGCGGTAGACGGCCTTGAAGACCCGCCGGCCGATGCGCCTGGGCCCTTCCTGCAGGTAGAGCGACTCCTCCGGGGTGAAGGGCTCGCCCGTCATCGGGTTGTTGGGGAACGAGGGCGCATAGTCCCACATCACCGTGTCGGCGGCGATGTAGTGGACGCGCTCGGCGGCGGCCGCGGCGCCGGGAAGGAGGAGCGCCGCGGCCAGGCGCAGGGCCCGGCCGCGGCGCAGGCTTTCAGCGCCAGGCATGGTGGCCGCGCTGCACCCCCGTGCTCTCGTCCAGGAAGAGGCGGCCGTTCTCCCGGCGGCGGGAGAAGTCGAACATGCCCTCGATCGACCCCGCCAGGCGGTCGAACGAGGACTGCCCCTTGGGCGGGGCGGAGGCGCCGTCGATCAGGCCGGTGCCCCAGTTGTCCTCGATGAAGCGGAGGATGGAGGCCTGGTCGGTGACGTTGTGATCGACGTGGTTCTCCTTCGCCCAGGGGGAAACGACCAGGAGCGGCAGGCGCGGCCCGTAGCCGCAGCGGGCCTGGAAGGCGCCGGCCGGCGGGGTCCCGCAGGTGGCGCCCGCGGCGAAGAAGTCCACCCCGGCGCCCGCACTGGGGTTCACGATCGGCCCGGTCACGTGGTCGAACCAGCCGTCGGAGTCGTCCCAGGCGATCACCACCGCCGTGTCGTCCCACTCCTCGCTCTGCTGCAAGGCATTGATCACCTGCACCACGAAGGTCTGCTCGGAGAGCGGGTCGGAGTTGCCCGGGTGGCCGTCCTGGAAGGAGGCCGCCTTGAGGAAGGAGACGGCGGGCAGGTCGCGGGCGGAGAGCGCGTCGTAGAAGTCGGTCAAGTCGTACTGGTGGTTGGCCTGGTCGGTGGTCCCGATCCGCCCCGTGGGCCGCAGGTGGTGCGGGTTCGCGGTGCTGGCGTAGTACTGGAAGGGCGCGTGGTGCGCCGAGTAATCGGTGACCGGCCCGTGGATGTCCAGGTTGCTGGGGTTGGTGGTGCCGCTGGGGTTGGGAACGCCGGGATGGCCGGGGTGGGTGGCGCCGCACACCGCCGGCGTCTTCAGCGAGCCGTCCGGGTTGAAGGTGGCCGGCTGGGTGGGCGCCATGCCGCCCTGGAACCAGCCCCAGGTGACGTTCTTCGCGTTCAAGAGGTCGCCTGCGTTCTTGCCGCCCATCCGCACGGTCTTGGCGGTGCCGGTCCCTCCCTTGTCGCCGCCGCAATCGTCGAGGAAGGGATCGGGGTCGGAGATCACCGAGCCCAGCGGATCGCCCGGCCCGAAGAAGACGCTGCCGTCGCTGGTGGTGATGGGCGTGCGGCTGGTGGGGGTGACGGCGAAGTAGCTGGCCCCGTGCGTCTGCCCGGAGACGAGGTTGAGCGCGCCGGGGGTGGATGGCCCGAAGGTGGTGCCGAAGGAGTTGTCGCTCATGGCGAAGTGCTGGGCGTAGTTCCACAGGGCGGTGACGGTGTTGCCGTCGTAGTAGCCCATCACCGTGGTGCCGTCGGGCTCGCACCCCACGCTCTTGCCGCCGGTGAACTCGACGAACTTGTCCAGCAGGCCGCTGTTCACGGCCTTCTGCTCGTTGCCGTAGGCGTGGCTCTGCGAGCAGGTGAAGGCCTCGGCCCGGCCCAGGCGGAAGGGCTGCGCCTTGTTGTTGTTGCCGCTGATCAGCCCGGCGGAGATGCCGTTCACCGCGGGCGTCTTCGGCCTGGCGACGAACTCGGGCTCGCCGGCGTGGTTGCCGGCGACAGGATAGGTGCCGAAGTAGTGGTCGAAGGTCACGTTCTCCTGGAAGATCACCACCAGGTGCTTGATGGGCGTCCGGGTAGGGGTTTTCCGGTGCTCGTCGTGGTGCGCGAAGGCGGGGGCGGAAAGGGCGGCGAGAACCAGCAGGGCGCGGCAATGGCTCGGGATCATCGGGGCTCCGGAGGATGGACGACAGCGCGCGTCCCTCTAGGCCACGGCCGTGGCATCGCGGTTGCGCCCGGGCAACTTCTTCGTGTCAGGGCGCAAGTCCGCGGAGCGCGGGGGATTCGCTGTGAGACTTACGGTCGGGTGCCGAGCTCGATCGAAAGGCGGCGCGCGTCGGATTCCTCGGGGAAGGCCTTGCCCGATCTCAGCGCGGCTCCCAGCTCCTCCCGTGCCAGCGCCTTCTCGCCGGAGCGGGCATAGGCGAGCGCGAGCTGGTAGCGCACGCCGGGCTCGTCGGGGGCCGCCTGCCGCGCCGCCTCCAGCCAAAGACGGGCGGAGGCGGCGTCGCCCCCCGGATCGAGCAGCACCGCGCCGATGGCCGCGAGCACCTCCGGATCGGAAGGCTGATCCAGGGAGAGCTCGTGCACCAGCGCCAGCGCGCGGGCCCGCGAGGCTTCGTCCTTTCGCGCCGCCAGCAGGCGCGCAAGCTGGGCCGCCGGGACTTGCGCGTCGGGCCGGGCGGCGACGGCGTCCTCGTAGGCCTGCGCCGCCCGCTCCCGGTCGCCGAGGAGCAGCGCCGCCCGCGCCAGCAGGGTCTCCAGCTCCGGATCGCGGGGGAACTTCAGAAGGCCGCTCTCGCAGGTGGAGAGGGCGTCGCTGGCCCGGTCGACGGCGAGGAAGAAGTCGGCCATCTCCCGGTCAGGGACCGGCGAGCCGGGGAGCAGGGTGAAGAGGCGGCGGACGGTGGCCTCCGCCTTCGCTGGCTGCGAGCCTTCCAGCCAGGCGTGGGCGGCGATGGGCACGGGATAGGTGAAGGACGGATCCTCCTCCGAGAGCCGGGAGAGCCGCTCGGCGGTGTACCCGGGCCCGCGCTGGCGCGACCAGACGCCGATCAGGTTGGTGATCACCCGGTGCGAGCGGGGCGAAACCGCCAGCGCGCCGAGCAGCGACTCCTCCGCCTGCGGGAGCAGCCCTTCGGCGAGATCCGCGATCCCTTCCAGCCAGGGGGCGAACATGGTGCCCGGGTACTTCTCCCGCGCGGAGCGGACCACGGCGTGCGCGCCGCTCCAGTCTCCCCGGTGGACGCAGTCGAGGAAGCGGCGGACGGTCTCCCCCAGGTCGCCGGGCCAGTTCTCCGCCTGCCCCGGGCGGGCCCGCCGGGAAGGGGGATGGGGCGGCTCGGCGGGTGGGGCCTTCTGCGAGAGGGAGACCAGGCGCGGGTCGGCTCCGGCCGCGGCGATGGCCTTGCGCAAGGCCTCGTCGGCGGCGGCCCGGCCGCGCAGGCGGGAAGTGGCGCGGCAGAGGGCGATCCAGCCTTCGACGTCGTGGCTGTCCTGGCGCACGGCGCTCTCCGCGTCGGCCAGCGCGCCGCGGAAGCGGCCCAGGCGCAGGCGCAACTCCGCGCGCCTGGCGAAGAGGCGCGGCCGCGATGGCTCCGCCTCCAGGGCGTGGCCGAGCGCCGCCTCGGCATCGATGGGCTGGCCCACGTTCGCTTCCAGGTCGGCCAGCTCGATGAAGCCCCAGGCGTCCTCGGGGGCGAGCTCGGTGTAGGAGACGAGGTGGAGGAAGGCCTGCTCGATGCGGCCGCGCCGCAGCTCCACCCCGGCGAGGGCGCGCCGTGCGGCGGGGTGGGCGGGATCGCGCTGCAGCACGCCGGCCAGCGCGGAGGCGGCCGCAGCCTCCTCCCCCTGCGCGGCCAGCTCCTGCGCCTTCTCGTACTGCCGCTCCACCTGCCAGCGCCGCAAGGGCGCCCGGACGGCCCATCCGGCCGCGGCCAGCGCCGCCGCGGCGGCGAGCGAAACCACGATCAGGCGCCAACGGGGGCGCATCGGCGCCGCGCCCGGGAGCCGCTTCTCCCGGCGGCGGCGGGCGGCGGCCATCCCCGATCAGTCCGCCTTGGTGGCGCCGGCCACCGGCTGCGGCCGCGCGGCGCGCACCAGGCGGTAGCGCCCCGGCTCGAGCGGACCCTTGACCTCGCTCTTCTCGCCGTCCGGCCAGCGCACGGTCATGCTCGCGACCGATCCCCACTCGCCCAGGCCGAAGCGCGCCACCAGCGGATCGTGCGACTGGTTGCCGCCGCTGGCCTTGATCTCCCGCATCTGCCGCCGGCCGTCCGCTGCCTTGACGTCGACCCGCGCGCCCACCGCGAAGCGGTTGGAGGTGCGCAGGTCCTCCAGCCGCACCTCGAAGGCGGGGGCCTTGGCGACGTCGTTGCGCCAGACCACGGGCGTCAGCTGCAAGGGATAGGTGATCACGTCCAGGCTGCCGTCGCCGTCGTAGTCGATGAAGAGCGAGGCGGCTGTGGGGAGGTGGTCCTCGAACCCCGCCTCCCTGGTCTTCTCCTCGAAGCCCTTGCCGGCCTTGTTGCGGTAGTACGTGTTGGACGGGTTGTAGAGGCGCAGGCGGGTGCCCTGGGCGATGAAGAGGTCCTGCCAGCCGTCGTTGTCCAGGTCGGCGAACTTGGCGTTCCAGGTCCAGCCGCCGTAGCCCACGCCCCACTCCTTGGTCACGTCGCGGAACCCTTTCCCCGCGCGGGCGAAGAGAAGGTTGGTGTGCCCCATGGAGGGGATCTCCTCGGTGAACACCTTGTGCGAGGAGTTGCCGTCGATGGGGCTGTCGGCCATCGCCCTGCAGACGTCGTGCATGGTGGTGAAGTCGGCGGGGATCTTCTCGCACTCCGCCAGCACCGCCGCCTTGTCCGCCCCGCTCGCCGGCAGGCGGAGGAGGATGCGCGTCCAGTAGTGCGCGGCCACCGCGCAGTCGCGCTGCTCGACCGGATCCGCCAGCTCCTTGCAGAGGCCGATGTCCCAGGTGTCGCGCCCGCGGGTGACCGCGGCCTGGAAGCGGGCCAGGGCGTCGCAGCGGGCCAGGTCGGCCACCTCGGTGTAGACGCTGCAGCTTCGCACCGGCGGGGCCAGCCGCTTGGGGAGATCGCCCATCCGTCCCATGGCGATCTGGCCGACGTACAGCTCGGCCGAGCCGTCGTTGTCGATGTCCGCCGTGTCGAAGGACATGGTGGTCATGGTGGAGTAGGGGATGGGGGCGTCCTTGCCCTTGACGGGGCGCAGCCGTCCGCCCTGGTTCATGAAGATCCGGTCGGGCTCGTCGAAGTCGTTCCCCACCAAGAGGTCCGGCTTGCCGTCGCCGTCCAGGTCGGTGAAGAGCAGGCTCAAGGTGTCGCCCTCGGGGCCGGGCAGCGCCTCGGAGACGAAGCGGCCGCCGCCCTGGTTGCGCCAGAGCCGGTTGACGGCGGGCGCCGGGTAGAAGAACCAGGACTCGAAGGTGGCGCCGCCGGTGACCAAGTCGATGAGCCCGTCGCCGTCCACGTCGGCGAAGGCGGTGGAGGCGGCGCACATCTCGCCCGAGCGGGGGAGCGCCGTGTGCGCCTTGCCGGAGAACTCGCCCGCGCGGTTGTAGAGGATGTGCCCGCCCTGGCCCCAGGCGGAGAAGTAGAGGTCGAGGGCGCCGTCGCCGTCCAGGTCCACCAGGGCCACGTCGCAGACCAGCCAGTCGCGCATCTCGGGGAAGTCGATCCGCTGCTGGGCGAACTTCCCGCCCAGATTCACGTAGAGGAACACGCCCTGCGAGCTGCCGGCGGCCACGTCGGGCCAGCCATCGTCGTTCACGTCGCCGGCGGCCAGCGAGCTGAAGTGCATGGGGCCCGGCTGCATGGTCTGATAGGGGCGGGGCAAAGGAAGCCGCTTGAATCCCAGGGTGGCGCCGTCGATGCGGTTGAACTTCGTGCTTCGCGCGCCCGGGTTGTCGAAGGGCTGGTACCAGAGCTGCAGATCAGGCGTGGAGGCCTTGCGCAAAGGCGGCGGCTGGGGCCGCACCATCCCCTTCAGCTCGGCCGCGGAGAGGCCCACGGGCAGCGCCGGGTGCTGCGGGGCCGGCGCGGGGAGGGAGGCCAGCTCGGCGCTCTGGCGCGCCTGGCCGATGTCGTGCCAGTTCTCCAGCACCGAGGCGGCGGCGCCGGCGCCCAGGCCGACGACGAACACCGCCAGGGCGGCGGCCGTCGCCAGCTTCCAGGAGAGCGTGGTGCCCAGAAGGCTCCAGGCGTAGACGCTGTAGATGCCCAGGGTGGCGAGCAGGGCGGCGACGATGGGGATGGGCATGCCCGCGTTCAGGAGCACCGAGCAGACGATCACGTCGAAGGCGATGGGCACGGGCAGAAGCACGCCGAAGGCGGTGGCGCCCACCAGAAGGGCGGCGAAGGGCAAGAAGCCGTTCACGTGCGAGGCGCGGGTGAGCAGGTCCCAGGGGATGATCTCCGAGAGCACGGCGCCCGCCACGCCGGCGAGGAGCATGAGAGGCAGGGCGAGCACCGTCACCCGCCAGAGATTGCGCGGATAGTGGATCAGCACCCAGCCCAGGCCGCGGAGGAACCCCTTCGGCTGCGGCGGCGGCTCGCCTTCCAGCAGATTCGGCGCACCGAGGAACGACTCCAGCTTCTGGAAGATGCCCACGCCGGGAAGCTTCGCGGCCACGGGCACCGGCCGCGTCCAGCCCGGCTTCTCGGCGAGGCGGGCCAGCCAGGGCACGCCCACCAGCACCATGATCACCGCGGCGAGGATCTTCAGCGCCGCCAGGTACCAGGGGAAGATGGCCAGCACGATCCCCAGCACCACCACGTTGAAGCTGGGCGAACTGAAGAGGGCCCCCAGGGCGATCTCCAGCCGGCCGCCGCCCTTGAGCATCCCCTGGGCGATGGGGGCCGCGCAGTTCACGCACACCCCCAGGGGCGTGCCCACCATGAATCCCTGGATGGCGCCCGCCAGCTTGCCGCCGCGGGCGCGGCGCAGGAGCGGGAGGATGGTGAGCATGCCGGCGGCGAGCAGGAGGCCGAAGGTCATTCCCTCGCGGTTGGTGATCGCCCACTCGATCGACGTCCAGCCGATGTGGCGCAGCACCTGGTCGCGCGGCGGCTCGGGCCAGTGGCGCTCGAAGCCCAGCGGCGTGGAGAGCGCCTCGTTGGGATCGGCGCTGGCCTTTCCCTGCAGCGACGGGTAGCGCGACCCGACCCAGAACATCCCGCAGAGCACGGCGATGAGCGCGGCGGTGTAGAGGATGCGGAAGTCGAAGCGTCGATCCGTTCGAGGGGGCGGCGGCGGCACGGGCTCGAGACCGGTGTTGGACATGGGCGACCTCTCGGGAGGCGCGAGCATACGCCACGCCTTCGGCCTCCCGCAAAGACGCCTTGCTTGCGCTCAGAGGGTGTTGATGAAGTCGACCACCGCGTTGCGGTCGGCGTCGGAGAGCGCCGCGTAGCGGTCGCGGGCGGCCTTGGCCTGGCCGTCGTGGGCGAGGATGGCGTCGTTCACGGTGCGGGCGCGGCCGTCGTGCAAGAGGCGGGTCTGCTGGGAGGCTCCCCAGAGGGGCTGGGTGCGCATCTCCGTGCCCTTGGCGTCGGCCTGGTCGATGCCATCGGCCAAAGAGCCCATGTCGTGGAGGA
>DATKAG010000442.1:0-4580 GCA_035498355.1 Myxococcales bacterium
CGGGCGCCGGGGATGGCCGCCGCGATCGCCCGCCCGTCCGCGGGCGGGGTGGCGGGATCCTGCAGGCCCGAGATCACCAGGGTCGGGACGCGGATGGAAGGGAGATCGGCGAGCTGATCCTGGTCGCGGATGGCGGTGCAGCAGGCTACATACCCTTCGGCCGGCGTGGCGAGGAGCATGCGCCGCGTGCTCTCCACCACCTCCGGCTTGCGGGCGCGGAAGCCGGCGGTGAACCAGCGCTCCAGGACGCCCGGGACGATCGCTTCCATCCCGGACCTGCGCACCAGCTCGATCCGCTCGTTCCAGGGGCCGGGAGGGCCCATGCGGGCGGCCGTGTTGCAGAGGACCAGCCGCAGGAGGCGCTCCGGGGCGTGCGCGCCCAGCCACATTCCCACCATCCCGCCCATGGAAAGGCCGCAGAAGTGGACGCGCTGCAGCTTCAGCTTGTCGAGGAGCGCGAGCACGTCGCGCCCCAGATCCTCCATCTGGCAGGAGCCGGGGAGGACGGGGGAGCGCCCGTGGCCGCGGGCGTCGTAGCGGATCACGCGGAAGCGGCCGGAGAAGGCGGCCAGCTGCGGGTCCCACATCGCCAGGTCGGTGCCCAGCGAGTGGGAGAGGACCAGCGCGGGCCGGTCGGAGGAGCCGTCGGCGCGGTGGAAGAGGTCCGGGTCGCCGCCAGCCATCAGCGCGCCCCCAGCCGGCGCTCGCGCTGCCCGAGCACCCGGTCGATGAACCCCGCCGCCGCCCCCACCGCCCGCTGTGGATCGAAGATCGCGTCCAGCTCGGAGGCGGAGAGGGGCGCCGCCCTGTCCTCCTCCAGGGCCGCGCGCAGGTGCCGGCCGCTTTCCCTGGCCCGGCGGGCGGCGCGACCCACCACCTCGTGGGCTTCGGCCTTGCCCAGGCGCGCGGCCAGCCGGCTGGCCGCGGCCTCGGCGAAGACCTGCCCGCGCGAGCCGTCGAGGTTCTCGCGCATGCGCCCGGGATCGACCTCCAGGCCTTCGATCGCGGCGGCGGCGTGCTCGAGCGCTCCGGCCGCCAGCAGGCAGAGCTCGGGAATCGTTTCCCACTCGGCCTGCCAGCCCCCCAGCCCGCGCTCGTGCTCCTGGACCATGGCGGCGAGCAAGGTCGCCGTCAGGCCAGGGGCGCGCGCCGCCGCCGCAAGCAGTACCGACGCGCTCACCGGATTGCGCTTCTGCGGCATCGTGCTCGAGCCGCCCCGGGCTTGCCCGGCGGGCTCGAAGGCCTCGGAGATCTCGGTCTGGGCGAGCAGCGAGAGATCGCGCCCGATCTTGCCCAGCGTCCCGAGGAGAATGCCGAGGAAGGCCGCCAGCTCCGCCAGCCGGTCGCGCTGCGCGTGCCAGGGCAGGGCGGGCAGGGAGAGCTGCAGCTCCCGGGCCAGGGCCTCGGCCACCTCCGGCCCCTTGGCGCCCAGGGAACCCAGGGTGCCTGCGGCGCCGCCGAACTGGAGCACCAGAAGCCGCGGGCGCATCTCTTGCAGTCGCACGAGCTGGCGCTCCACCGCGTCCAGCCAGCCGGCGGCCTTGAGGCCGAAGAGGGTGGGCGCCGCCTGCTGCAGCCAGGTGCGCCCGCAGAGGACCGTTCCGCGATGGGCCGCCGCCAGCCGGGCCAGGCCCGCGGAAAGGCGCTCCAGGTCCTTCTCCAGCAGGGCGAGGAACCGCCGGAGCTGGAGGACCAGGCCGGTGTCCATCGCGTCCTGGCTGGTGGCGTTCCAGTGGACGTGCCGGCCCGCCTCGGGATCCTGCGCGGAGACCAGGCGGGTGAGGGCCGAGACGACCGGGATGGCGGGGTTCCCGGCCCGGGCGGTGGCCTCGGCCAGCTCTCGCAGGTCGAGCAGCTCCGCCCGGCAGGAGGCGGCGATCCTCTCCGCCGCGGCCGCCGGGAAGAGCCCCGCCCGGGCGTGGGCCCGGGCCAGCGCTGCCTCGAAGTCCAGGAGGCCCTGCAGCCGGGCGCGGTCGGCGAAGAGGTCCGCGGCCCCCGGGGTGCGGAAGAGCGGGGTGAGGAGATCGCTCATCGGCCGCTTCCCTCCTGAAGCACCGTCCGTCCGATCCGCGGATGTCGACGCTAGGACACTCGCCCGCTTGCCGTCAAGGGCGGTGTTCGGTGATGATGTGCTATAATCGCACAACGGCGGGCCGGCCATGTCCAGACGTCCCTCAGAAGCGCGCTCCAGCAGAGGCCCCAGGGGTGTCAAGGACGCCGATCCGAACTTCATGACCTCGCTGGCCCGGGGGCTCTCGGTGATCCGGGCCTTCACCGGCGTCAGTCCCCAGCTCACCATCGCCGAGGTGGCGAAGATCTCCGGCCTTCCCCGGGCGGCGGCGCGCCGCTGCCTGCACACGCTGGAGGAACTGGGCTACGTGGGCTCCGACGGCCGCCGCTTCTCCCTGCGCCCCAAGATCCTCTCTTTGGGCTACGCCTTCATGTCCTCCACCCCGCTGGCGGCCACCCTCCAGCCGGTGCTGGAGCGGGTGAGCGAGAGGGTGCACGAGTCCTCCTCGGCGGCGGCGCTGGACGAGGACGAGATCGTCTATATCGCCCGGGCGGCCACCCGGCGCATCATGTCGGTGACCCTGAACGTGGGCAGCCGGCTGCCGGCCTACTGCACTTCCATGGGCCGGGTGCTGCTCGCGCACCTCCCCCGGCCGGAGATGGAGGACTTCCTCGCCCGCGCCCGCCTCAAGCCCTTCACCGAGCGCACCCTCACCTCCCGGGAAGGGCTGCGGCGGGTCCTGGAGCAGGTGCGGGACAAGGGCTACGCGCTGGTCGACCAGGAGCTGGAGATCGGCCTGCGCTCCATCGCCGTCCCGGTGCGGGGCGTGAGCGGCGCGGTGGTGGCGGCCATGAACGTGAGCACCCAGGCGGCGCGGGTGAGCCGCCGGGAGATGGAGAGCCGCTTCCTTCCCGCCCTGGAGCAGGGAGCGAGCGAGGTGGGGCTGTTGTTCGTGCGCTGATCACTCCATCGGCAGGCCGACGTAGTTCTCCGCCAGCGCCGTGGAAGCGGCGCGGGAGGCGGTGAGGTATTCAAGCTCGGCGAGCTGCAGCTTGCGGGTGAAGTCGTCGTCGGCCTCGTCGCGGTGGGTGAGCGAGGTCATCCAGCGGGAGAAGCGCTGGGCCCGCCAGACGCGGCGCAAGCAGGTGGCGGAGTAGCCGTCGAGCAGCTCCGTCCGGCCGGTGCGGAAGAAGTGGTCCAGGGCGCGGGAGAGGACCCAGACGTCGGAGACGGCCAGGTTCATGCCCTTGGCCCCAGTGGGAGGGACGATGTGGGCTGCGTCGCCGGCGAGGAAGAGCCGGCCGCAGCGCATCGGCTCCACCACGAAGCTGCGCATGGCGATCACGTCCTTCTGCAAGATCGGCCCCTCCAGGAGCTTCCAGCTCTCCGCGGTGGCCAGGCGCTCGCGCAGCTCGGCCCAGATCATCTCCTCTGTCCAGCGGCCCGCGTCCTCGTCGGGGGAGCACTGGAAGTAGAGCCGCTGGATCTGAGGCGAGCGGGTGCTGACCAGGGCGAACCCGCGATCGTGGCGGGCGTAGATCAGCTCGTCGGAGGAGGGCGGGGCGCGGGTGAGGATGCCGAACCAGCCGAAGGGATAGACGTGGCGGTGCTCGCGGCGCTCGTTTTCGGGGATGGAGGGGCGGCAGACCCCGTGGTAGCCGTCGCAGCCGGCCACGAACTGGCAGTCGATCTGGCGGGCCTCCCCGCCCTGGCGGAAATGGATGCGCGGCCGGTCGCCCCGGATGCCCTCCAGGGTCACCCCCTCCACCTGGAAGAAGATCTCCCCGCCGGCGTCGAGGCGGGCCTTGACCAGGTCCTTGATCACCTCGTGCTGCGCGTAGAGCATGATCGAGCGGCCGCCGGTCAGCTCGCGCAAGTCGATGCGGTGCGTCTGCCCGGCGAAGCGCAGGTTGATGCCGTGGTGGACGGCCCCCTCCCGCCGCATCCGCGCTCCCACCCCGGTCGATTCCAGGAGGTCCACCGTCCCCTGCTCCAGCACCCCCGCCCGCACGGTGGACTCGATCTCTTCCCGGCTGCGCGACTCCAGCACCAGCGACTCGATGCCCCGCAGGTGGAGCAGGTGCGAGAGCAGCAGGCCGGCCGGGCCCGCTCCCACGATTCCCACCTGCGTGCGCATCCCGGCATGCTTGCGAAAGCAGGCCGGGAGGTCAAGGCTACAGGTCCACCCTCCGCAGTCGGCGGGCGGCCAGGAGCGCGGGCCCGATCACCCAGGCCACGACCGAGAGCCAGAGGATGTGGGCCGCTCCCGCGGGGCCGCGGGTGAAGCGCAAGAGCGCCAGGGAGGCGGAGCCGAAGGCGGCGGTGCCCTCGATCCCCAGGAGCGCCCCGGTCCGCACCGCGCCCACCGGGTTGAGGATGACGGAGACGATGAGCACGCGCGAAGCCGCGTAGCTGGGCAAGAGCGAAGCCACGCCCAGCGCCAGGAGGTCCACCAGGATGGCGCCGACGAACCACACCACCAGGGCGATGGCCAGCGCGCGCGCCCGCCGCCCGGCCGCGCCCGCGGCGATCAGGGCCGCGAGGGAGAGGAAGGCGGCGGTGAGGAGCA
>DATKAG010000443.1:0-3275 GCA_035498355.1 Myxococcales bacterium
CTTACGGTCCGCGGTCCGCCTCGCTTCGGAGACTGTCATGAAGAGCCGCACTTTGCACGCCCTGGTCCTCTGCGCCGCATCCTTCGTCGCCTGCAAGACAGGCGGCGGCTCGGGCGGCGGCAAGGGGAGCATGGCCATCGACCCCGCAACCCAGGTGGCGGAGGTGGACGGCAAGGCACTGACCTACGGTGAATTGCAGGCGGACCCGGAGGTGGGGGCCAAGCTGCGCCAGGCGGAGGTGAAGGCGCTCACCGAGCTCTACGAGCAGCGAAAAGGCCTGCTGGACGAGCTGATCAGCCGCAAGCTGCTCGAGGAGCAGGCGAAGGCCAAGGGCAAGACGCTGGAGCAGTGGTACCAGACGGAATTCATGACGTCGGTGGCCGAGCCCTCCGACGACGAGGCCAAGGCGTTCTTCGAGGAGCACAAGGCGGAGGTGCCGGGACAGAAGTTCGAGGACCTCAAGCCGCGCATCAAGGACGCCATCCGCCAGCAGAAGCTGCGCGACAACATGGGGAAGATCCTCGCCGACCTCAAGGAGAAACATCAGGTGAAGGTCCAGCTGGGGCCGCCCGACCTGCCGCGCATCGAGGTGGAGGCGAAGGGCCCGGTGCGGGGCCCGGCCAACGCCAAGGTGACCATCGTCGAGTTCAGCGACTTCCAGTGCCCCTACTGCGGGCGCGAGTACCCGGTGATCGAGCGGCTGATGAAGGAGTACGACGGCAAGGTGCGGCTGGTCTTCCGCCACTACCCGCTCGAGTTCCACAACTTCGCCGCCAAGGCGGCGGAGGCCGGCGCCTGCGCCCAGGACCAGGGGAAGTTCTGGGAGCTGCACGACAAGATGTTCACCAACCAGTCCAAGCTGGCGGTGGACGACCTCAAGGGGTACGCCAAGTCGCTGGGGATGGACGCGGCGAAGTTCGACAAGTGCCTGGACAGCGGGGAGAAGAAGCCGCTGGTGGACGAGGACCTGAAGGCGGGCGCGGCGGCGGGGGTGAACGGGACCCCGGCGTTCTTCATCAACGGGCTCTTCGTCAACGGGGCGCAGCCCTACGAGCAGATGAAGCAGACGGTGGACCGGGAGCTGAACCAGAAGGGGTGATCGCCGCATGCGAATGTCGAAGTCCTTCACCCCTACGCTGAAGGAAGTTCCGGCCGACGCGACGGTCGCTTCCCACCAGCTGCTGGTCCGCGCCGGGTACATCCGCCAGCTCTCCGCCGGCATCTACTCGCTCCTCCCTCTGGGGCAGCGCTCGATCCTGGAGATCACCCACATCGTCCGCCAGGAGATGAACGGCATCGGGGGGCAGGAGTTCTACCTTCCCGCCCTGAACCCGCGGGAGATCTGGGAGGAGTCGGGCCGCTGGACGGTGATGGGCGAGAGCATGTTCCGCCTCAAGGACCGCAAGGGGACGGACCTCTGCCTGGCCATGACGCACGAGGAGGTCTTCACCGTGCTGGCCCGGGCGGAGCTGCGCAGCTACCGGCAGCTCCCGCAGATCTGGTACCAGATCCAGACCAAGTTCCGCGACGAGCCGCGGCCCAAGAGCGGGCTTCTGCGGGTGCGGCAGTTCACCATGAAGGACAGCTACTCCTTCGACCTGGACCGCGCGGGGCTGGACCAGGCCTTCGAGGCGCACCGCCAGGCCTACGCGCGGATCTTCGCCCGCTGCGGGCTGAAGACCATCCAGGTGGACGCGCACTCCGGGGCGATGGGTGGGTCGGGATCGACGGAGTTCATGGTGGCCACCGACGCGGGGGAGGACCTGATCGCTTCCTGCGAGAGCTGCGGCTACGCGGCGAACACGGAGAAGGCCGAGTCGCGGGTGGAGACGCCGGACAAGTACAAGGGCGCGTCGGCGGCGCAGGAGTTCGCCACCCCGGGCGTGGTCACCATCGAGGCGCTGGCGGCGAAGCCGTACGAGGTGCCGGCCGACCAGCAGCTGAAGACGCTGGTCTACGTGGCCGACGAGAAGCCGGCCATCGCCATCGTCCGGGGCGACGACCAGCTCAACGAGGCCAAGCTGCAGACCGCCACCGGCGCCTCGGTGCTGCGCCCGGCGCGGCCGGAGGAGATCCAGGGCTGGATGGGCGCCAAGCCCGGCTCGCTGGGAGGGCTGGGGCTCGGGGGCAAGGGCTTGCGCGTGTTCATCGACAAGCGCCTCGCCGGCCTCTCCGGCCTGGTGACGGGCGCGAATCGGGACGGCTTCCACCTGCGCAACGTGAGCGTCGCCCGCGATCTTTCCCACGCCGCGCCCGCGGACCTGCGCACGGTGAATGCCGGCGAAGGGTGCCCGCGCTGCGGGCATCCCCTGGCGGTGGGCAAGGCGCTGGAGGTGGGCCACATCTTCAAGCTCGGCACCCGCTACTCGGAGACCATGGGCGCCCGGGTGCTCGACGAGGGCGGCAAGGAGCTGCCGATCGTGATGGGCAGCTACGGGATCGGCATCGAGCGCATCCTCGCCGGGGCGGTGGAGCTGCACCACGACGCCGACGGCATCCGCATGCCCATGAGCATCGCCCCCTTCCACGTCGCCCTGCTCCCCCTGCAGATGCAGGACGCGGCGGTGCGGGAGGCGGCGGAGAAGCTCTACCGCGAGCTGCGGGAGGCCGGCGTGGAGGCGCTGCTCGACGACCGCGACGAGCGCGCCGGGGTGAAGTTCAAGGACGCCGACCTGATGGGCCTTCCCCTGCGCATCGCCGTGGGCAAGAAGGGGCTGGCCGAAGGCAAGGTGGAGTGGAAACCGCGCGGGACCAAGGAGGTGGAGATGGTGGGCCTGGCGGAGGCGGCGGGACGCGCGGCGCAGGCCGTCCGCGATGGCGGAGGAAGGCTGCGGCGGTGAACCGCATCTGCGCCGCCCTCGACGTCCCGGATCCTGAGGAGGCGGCGCGGCTGGCTGCGAGGCTGGCAGGGCGGGTGGGGCTCTTCAAGGTGGGGCTGGAACTGTTCGTGGCCCACGGCCGGGCGGCGGTCGACGCGGTCCGCCGGTTCGGGCTCCCCATCTTCCTCGACCTGAAGCTGCACGACATTCCCCAGACGGTGGAGAGCGCGGCGCGCGCCGCCTCGGCGCTGGGCGTGGACTACGTCACCGTCCACGCCAGCGGAGGCGCGGAGATGATCCGGGCGGCGCGAAGGGCGCTGCCCCGGACGAAGCTGCTGGCGGTGACCGCGCTCACCTCGCTCGGGCCGGAGGATCTGGACGCGGTGGGCCTTCCGCGCGACGCCGTTCCCCGGCTGGCACGGCTGGCGATGGCCGCCGGGGCGGACGGGGTGGTCT
>DATKAG010000444.1:0-5471 GCA_035498355.1 Myxococcales bacterium
TGGGTGGACGACATCGTCGCGGGCGTCCTGGCAGCTGCGAGGTGCCGATGAAGTGGGACATCCTCAACCTGGGCGGGGCCCGGACCACATCGCTGGCGGAGCTGGTGACACTGTTGGAGGACGCCTTGGGCGTGAAGGCGATCCTCGACCGGCAGCCGGCGCAGCCCGGAGATGTCCCGCTCACCAGCGCGGACGTCACGCACTCGGGCAAGGTGCTGGGGTACTCCCCCGGGACGCCCATCCAGGCCGGCATCCGCAAGTTTGCCGACTGGGTCCGCGGGGAAGGGCGAGACTGGGTCTAGCCTGGCGCGCCGACAAAAAAATAATTATTTTTTTTGGGGGCCGCGTCCCGTCCTGGGAGGGCTGGCTTCCGGCGAGAAGCGCAGATGTGGGCGCCGGGCAGCGTGCGAGCTACGACAAGCGGGCCAGGTAACGCAACGCGTCCCGTCCCGGGACGGGGTGGGACGGCTGGAACGACTTGTTCCGGAACGAGTTGGGAGCGTTGTGGATTGATCCCCCCTTTCAACGCCTTCCCTCCAGCGGTATGGAAGTCGCGACCACATGGCCATCCTGATGCATGAGCTCTGGCTAGGCTCGGATGGACTCCCAGGATGCTGTCTGGCCGGCCCGATGGGCGACACAGCGCGGGCGCTGTTCGTACAAGACGGCGCGAGACTGGTATGAACCTTCGCGGCCAGAGCCATTTCGAGGCCATGAGCAACCGCCGTCCCCGGACGGCTAGCGTTCTTGGCGAGAAGCGCAGACGCGGGCGTCGGCTCGTTCACGGCCACGTCGACGTCACTTCACCCCGAGCAGCTCCACCTCGAACACCAGGGTCGCATTGGGCGGGATCACGCCCCCGGCTCCCTGCGCGCCGTACCCCAGCTCCGGCGGGATGGTGAGCTTGCGCTTGCCGCCCACCTTCATGCCCTGCACCCCGTCGTCCCAGCCGCGGATCACGTGGCCGCGGCCCAAAGGGAACTGGAAGGGCTGGCCGCGGTCCTTGGAGGAGTCGAACTTCTTTCCGTCGGTGAGCCAGCCCGTGTAGTGGACCGAGACCAGCTTGCCCTTCAGCGCCTCGTCGCCGGTGCCAACCACCAGGTCCTCGATCTGCAGCTTGCCCGCCACGGCGGCCTCCTTCACTGCTGCTGGACCAGCGGGCCGATTCCCGGCGCTTCCTCGTCGGGAAAGGGCATCTCGCCGGGCAGCAGCCGGTAGACTTTCACCACCTCGCGCCCCTCCACCGTCTCCACGTGCCACGGGGTCCGGTGCGCCAGGTTGGCCACCGCGTCCTGGTTGAGGAAGTAGAGGCGGCCGGCCTGGACCACCACGTAGCAGACGTGGCCCGAGCGGCAGGTCTGGCCACGGCGGACCAGGGTCTGGCGCAGGTCGGAGCGTCCGGCCCTCTCCGCGTAGAGCCGGGCCGGCCAGTCGATCTCGGTGGAGAGCTCGGCTCCCGGCTCGGCGTGGCGGGCGACGTACTCCACCGCCTCGCGGAACCCGGTGTCGAAGTAATCGCAGTGCGGGAAGTACCACTGCACCCGCGCGTCCCCGCCGCCCAGGGGCGAGATGTAGAGACGGTAGTGCGGGGCGTGCGAGATCGCGGCTGCCGCCTCGGCGCCGGGCAGGAGCAGCACTGCGGCCGTCACCGTGGCCCAGCGGGGCAAAGGCGCCCGGAGCATCTCCACCGCCCTGGAGGCGGCGTAGGCGGCGAGGATGAGGAAGGCGGGGAGCACGGAGACGAAGAAGCGGCCCCACTTCGACCCCGAGACCGAGTGCACCAAGAACCAGACCCCCACCCAGCTGAGCATCAGCTTGTGGGCGGGCTTGCGCTGGACCGCGGCCAGCCCCAGGCCGAAGAGCGCGCAGAAGAAGGTTGCCGGCGCCAGCTTCACCGCGGCGAACACGGCGTAGAACCAGGGCGGGGTGCCGCGCAGGCCGTACTCCACCAGGTTGTGGTAGATGCGCCCCATGAACGGCAACGACCCGTGCACGGTCTGCTTCCCGGTGGTGTAGCTCTTCGCGTACTCCCAGGTGCTGGGGAGGAACGGCGACCAGTTCACGCACGCCCAGAGGACGAAGGCGATGCCGATGAGCTGCAGCCAGCGCCGGGGCGGCACCCGCCAGAGCCCGTCGCGCCGCACCGTCAGGTAGAAGACCACCGGGATGGGGGTGAGGAAGAAGAAGTACTTCGAGGCGAGCAGGCCGGCGAGCGAGGCCGCCGCCCCCAGCTCCCAGCGGCGTGGATCCTGCAGGTCGTCGGCCGCCGCCTTCGCCTCCGCCATGCACCAGAGCAGGAGCATGAGGAAGAGGCCGAGCAGCGTGTCCTCCTTCGCCACCCGCTGGTAGCCGATCAGGGTGGGGGAGACGGCGGCCAGGGCCGCGGCGAGCATCCCGGTGGTGCGCCCGAAGAGCCGCCGGGCCAACAGGGCCACCACCAGCACGGAGAGCCCGCCGGCCAGCGCGTTGGGGAGCCGGGTGAGGGTCTCGGGAGCCCAGCCGAAGCGGGAGCCGATGCCGATGGAGGCCGCGATCAGCCACTTCATCAGCATGGGGTGCTCGACGTCGTCGCCGGAAAAGATCCCTTGCAGGTACCGGTTGGCGGCGAGCCACTTGTGCACCTCGTCGTCGCCGAACCCTTCGGCCGACAACCCGCGCAGGCGGAGCCAGAGGGCGAGAACGGCCAGGCCGGCGAGCGCGAGCGCGGCCGCCCGGCCCCAGGGGGCGGCCCGGCCGCGCAGATGTTCGGGAGCAGCCTCCATCGAGCGTCGCCCTTCTATCTGCTTCCTGCGCGGCTGCCAAGGAACTGGCGCATCTGCGCCCACCCGTTAAGCTGGAGCGTCAGCGTGCCCCGCTCTCCGTCCACTCTGGCGGCGCTCTGCGTGCTGCTCATCTCCGCAGGGACCGCCGGGGAGGAGCAGCGGCCACTGCCCGTCACCCCCATCGACGTGCACTCCTTCCGGGTGGTGGAGAGCTATTCCGGTCCGGTCAGCTACTACAAGATCGTGGAGGACCCGCAGATGCCCTTCATCCGGGCGGTCTACCGCCCGCCGCTGGAGACGGTGACGCTGGGGAGTGAAGTCCCCGACCAGCTTCGCCAGCGGACCAGGAAGGTGCGCTGGAAGTGGCGGGCGCAAGTGCTGCCGAAGAACGGCAACGAATGCAAGGCCGGCTACGGCGACTCGGCCGCGGTGGTCTACGTGAGCTGGAAGCGCGGGCTCAAGTGGTACTCCGTCAAGTACGTCTGGAGCGCGGTGGGGGAGAAGGGCCAGGTCTGCGACCAGAAGCGCAACCTGTTCGTGGTCCAGGACACGGTGATCCTCGAGAGCGGGGGCCCTTTGGGGCAGTGGCGCGACGAGGAGGTCGATCCCAGCGCCGAGTTCCGCGCGCACTTCGAGGGGGGAAACCCCAACGCCGACGTCCCCGACTTCGTGGGCGTGGGGATCATGAGCGACGGCGACCAGACCCGATCGATCTCCGCCGCCGACTACAGCGGCTTCGCCCTGGTGAGCGATTAACCCGGATCCGGCTCGGGCACCGCCGGCAGATCCGCCGGCAGGGTGAAGACGCTCCGCTTGCCGAACAGCGTCTCGCCTTCCAGCACCAGCACCAGCACGCCGCCCACGAACCCGGGCACCACCTGGGTGAGGTGGTAGAGGAAGATGAACGCCAGGGCCGTCTCCTTGGGGACCCCGAAGGCGATCAGCGCCAGCGTGCCGCCCGCCTCGAAGGACCCGGCGTTGCCCGGCGAAGGCACGGCGGTGGCGAGGTTGAAGGCGGTGAGGGCGGCGAAGGCCTGCATGGCGGTGAGGTTGAGCCCCAGCGCGTGGCCGGCGACGGCGATGACGAAGGTCTCCCACAGCCAGGGGAGGGGAGCGATCAAGGTCTCCACCACCAGCAATCGCTTCCAGTGGTTGGCGGCGAACCCGTCGCGCAGGTTGGTCAGCCACTTCGGCCCCCGCCGGAGCAGCCCGCTGCCCATCAGCGCCAGCACGATCCCCACCCCGATCACCGCCCCGGAGATGGCGAGCAGGGCCCGGAAGAGCCAGGCGGGAGGATCGCCGAACAGGCAAAGGATGGGGAAGGCGGCTACCCAGCCCCATTTGTCGCTCCAGAAGTCGACGATCTCGGTGCCCAGCAGCTTGGCCCGGGAGATCCCCGTGCGCTTGCCCAGGTACTGCACCCGGAGCAGGTCGCCGCCCCGGGCGGGGAGCAGGACGTTGAAGAAGAACCCCACCATCATCGCCCGGAAGGCCTGCCCGTACTGCAGGGCCAGGACGGGCCGCATCACCACCCACCAGCGCAGGGCCTGCAGGGCCATCAGCACCAGCCCGCCGAAGGCGGCGATGAGGAGCGGCTCCTCGGCCACGCCGTGCAGCGAGGCCACCAGCTCCCGCTGGGAGATGCCCAGGTAGACCACCACCGCGGCCGCGGCGAGGATCCCCGCCCCGAGGCCGAGCACGGTGCGCATCCACAAGCGCTGGGTCACAGCACTCCCGTCAGCTCGCCGATGCGGCGCAAGGTGAGCGGCGCCTGCGGCTCGGAGCGGCAGGCGTCGAAGCAGGCCCCGCAGTTGGGCCCCTCGTACGCCCCGGGGAGGAACTCGGAGTAGTGCGCCACCGGCGCCAGCTCGGCGCAGGGCTGGACCATGCCCTTGGGAGAGACGTGGATCATGATCTTCCCCGCCTGGCAGCCGTCGATGTTGCGCGTCTGGTAGAACTCCGGGAGCGTCTCGAAGAACCAGTCGGAGGTCATCACGTTTCCCAGCTCGCGCTTGAGCCGGATGATGCTCGAGCAGACCTCCCTGAACTCCGCCATCTTCTCCCGGCTGACGAAGTGCCGCTGGTTGCCGTTCTTCAGGTCGTTGTAGCCGGAGAAGGCGATGTTGATCCCCCAACGATGCGCCAGGCGGATGAGCGGCTCCGCGTCGTGCATGTTGTCCACCATCAGCATGGAGGCGAAGGTGAAGCAGTTGTACCCGCGCTCCACCATCCGGGGAACGGTCTTTTCCAGGCGCTCGAAGAGTCCGGGGATCCCCCGCTCCCGGTCCTGCCGGGCGTCGGGATAATTCATGGAGATGTTGATCTGGTTCACCCCCGCCGCCACCAGTTCCTCGATCTTGCTCTCGGTGAGGAACCCGCCGTGGGTGAGCACGGTGATGTAGCGGAAGCCGGGGAGCTCCTTGATCTGCCGCACCAGGGGGACGAGGTCGCGGCGGAGCATGGGCTCGCCGCCGGTGAATACCACCACCAGGGGGTCGAAGCGGCGGACGACGTCGGTGAAGTCGGTCATCTCGTCGCGGTCGCTGATCTTCCAGTAGTCGCAGAAGTCGCAGCGGGCGTTGCAGCGCTTGGTGACCTCGATGGAGACCGTGAGGGGACGCTTGTTGAAGGTGACGTCCAGGAACTTGCCCGCCGCGCGGAGCTTCTCCAGCGGGCTCAAGGCGATCTTCATTCCGTACCCCTGAAAAC
>DATKAG010000445.1:0-19097 GCA_035498355.1 Myxococcales bacterium
CAACCGCAGCGCCGCCATCCGCATCCCCATGTACTCGCCCAGCCCCAAGGCCAAGCGCATCGAGTTCCGCTCGCCCGATCCCTCCTGCAACCCCTACCTGGCCTTCGCCGCCATGCTGATGGCGGGGCTGGACGGGGTGGAGAACCGCATCGACCCCGGCGACCCGCTGGACAAGGACATCTACGGCCTCTCCCCCGAGGAGCTGAAGGACGTCCCCAAGATGCCGGGCTCTTTGGAGGAGGCGCTGGACTGCCTGAAGAAGGACCACGAGTTCCTCCTCAAGGGCGACGTCTTCACCCCCGACGTGATCGAGGCCTGGATCGACACCAAGGTGGAGAAGGAGCTGAACCCGGTCCGGCTGCGGCCCACGCCGATGGAGTTCGCGCTGTATTTCGATATTTGACACAACACCGCCCCGAGCGGCGCTCGGGGCGGAATGTACAGAGACCGGGTCGCTCGTCCCGAGGTCGCAACCGCGTGGGCTTCCGCAACAGGCCCGTCTTTGCCCTTGTCCTTTGCGCCGCCTGCGCCAGCTTCCCGGCGCACAGCCCGCCCGACCCGCAAGCGCTGCACGGCGTCCACCTGGGCCTGCCTGTGCCGGCCGACGCGCGACCTACGCCGGGGATCGGCTGCGGCCAGCTCTCCCAGGACCTGCCCCTGCGTGCGCACAAGGCGCTGGTGAACGCTTTCAGCGCGGCCGGCGCCGAGGTGTCGAACTCCGACCACCAGCCCTGGGTGCTGACGGTGGCGCTGCGCGAGGCCACCCTGGGCGAGGACAACCTCCGGCCTCGCCGGACGGACCGGCCGCCCGCCAGCCCGGTGCAGCCGGTCGGCCCCGACGCCCCACCGCTCGACCAGCCCCAGCAGAGCGTGGTGAACAGCGGGAACGGCACCGCGGTGGTGGTGCTCGACGCCCAGCTGGTGCGCGACGGATCGTTGGCCTGGACCGGCACCATCACCGGCCACGCCCGCTCGGCTCCCTGCGTGCAGGCGATCGACATGGTGCGCCTGGCGCTCTCCGACGCGGTCGACGAGCTGCGCGACCGCGTCCTCCCCCTCTTGCGGGGTCACTGAGGATGCTCGCCGGGATCCTGCTCGGCGCGGTCGCCGGTGCGGCGATCGCGGCGCTGCCCGGCTCGTCGGGCATCGTCTGGGCGGCGCTGGGGGCGATCCTGGGCGGCGCGATCGGGGCCCGCCGGGCCGGCCGGCGCATGGGCTTCTCGATCTGGACGCTGGCGCTGGGAGCGTTCTTCGTTCCCCTCTTCACCATGGCCGTGGCGCCGGGCGCCGACATGGCGATGCACGTCGCCCTCGCTCGCGGCCTCCTCCGGGGAGAGCTCTCGCCCGCCTGGCCCGGCGTGACCGCCGGGGCGTACCCGCGCGGGTTTTCCGCCCTGGTCGCCCTTCTCTCCCCCCTCGGCCTGGCCCGCTCCGGGCTGTTCGCCGCCGCGGCCTCGTACCTGGTCTTCTGGGCGGGACTGAGCGCTTTCTTGCAGAACCCGCTGCGCGCGCCGGCGGCGCGGACGACGGCGGCGGTGGCAGTCCTGCTCTGCCGCAGCCCACAGATCTTCTTCGACTGGGGAGGGAATCCCACCGCTCTCGCCCTCGGCCTGGCTTTCTTCGGCGCGGCCCAGGACGATCCCGGGGCCTGCGCGCTCTTCCTCGCCGGAGCCGCCGCCACGCACCCGATGGGCGCCTGCGCCGGCGCCCTGCTGCTGCTCCTGCGCTGGCGCAAGGCTTCGGTCGCACTGGCCGGCGCGGGAGCGCTCTGCGCTGTGCTGGGAGCGCTGGCCTTCTTCGGACCGCCGCTCTCCGCCCGGGAGCTGACCTGGATCCGCGACTACGCCCTGCACCAGGAGCGGGCTTCTCTGGCCGCCCTGGGCGATCCGGCCAATGTGCTCACGGCGCTGTCGGCCGCCTTCCTCCTCTGGAAAAGGCAGTTCCGCCCCGTGCTGGCGGCGGGAGCGGCGATGCTCGCGCTGGCCGGGCTGTTCGCCCTGCTCCCCCGTCTCGACCTCTACCCCGTGCGCTTCGCGCCCCTGCTGCTGGTCGCCGTCACTCCCCTCTGGGCGCGCGCCGGCGCTTCCCGCGTCCCCCTCTTCGCTCCGCTGGCGCTGCTCGCCGCCCTGCCCGGGCACCTCCGCTGGTACCAGCAGGCCGCGCCCATCGCCACCTCCGGCGACCTCGCCGCCATCGCCTGCGTCGCGCGGGTCGCGCAGCCCGGGACGGTGATCGACGGCGCCTACGGCGACGCCAGCCAGTGGATCCCCGCCCTGGCAGGGCGGGCGGTGACCCGGCCGCACCAGCACGTCAGCCTCTTCGACGAGACGGACGCGGCGCTGGCGCGGCTTCCGCGGCCCTCCTTCCGCTTCACCGGCGAGCGCCTGCGCTACGGCGATGCGCTCGCTCCCGCGCAGGGAACGCCGGAGTGCGGGGGAAAGCTGCTCGAGCTTCAGTAGCGCGGCCGGGCGAACTCCGGCTCCGCCCCGGGAGCCAGCACCTTCCCCCGCTTCCAGAGGATCTCCTCGCAGCGCGCGATCAGCTCGGGAAATCCTTCCCGGGTGAGCGAGGAGACCGCCACGCCCTCCTCGCGCAATGCCAGCGTGCGCGCGGCCTCGGGCGCCCGGTCCGCCTTGTTGTAGACCAGCAGCCGGGGAGTGCCCTCCACGCCCAGGGTCCCGAGAACGCGCTCCACCGCCTCGGCCTGCTCGTCGTGGCGCCCGTCCGAGGCGTCCACCACGTGCAGGAGGAGGTCCGCGTCCTGCAGCTCTTCCAGGGTGGCCCGGAAGGCCGCCACCAGGTCGCGGGGCAGGTCGCGGATGAACCCCACCGTGTCGGTGATGATCACTTCCCGGTCGCGGGGAAAGCGCAGCCTGCGGGAGGTGGGATCGAGGGTGGCGAAGAGCTTGTCCTCCGCCAGCACCGAGGCGTTGGTGAGGGCGTTGAGCAGCGTGCTCTTGCCCGCGTTGGTGTAGCCGACGATGGAGATCACCGGCACCCCCGCCCGGTTCCGCTGCCGCCGCCGGGTGGCGCGATCGGAGGAGAGCCGATCGATCCGCTCCTCCAGCGCGGCGATGCGCTCGCGCACCCTGCGGCGATCGATCTCCAGCTTGGTCTCCCCCGGCCCGCGCCCGCCGATGCCGCCCGCCAGCCGGGAGAGCGAGTCGTCCCGCCCCACCAGCCGGGGCAGCAGGTACTTGAGCTGGGCCAGCTCCACCTGCAGCTTTCCGTCCGCGCTCTGCGCGCGCTGGGCGAAGATGTCGAGGATGAGCTGGGTGCGGTCGAGGATGCGCAGCGCGGTGGCCTCCCCGATGTGCCGCGCCTGCGAAGGGGTGAGGTTGCGGTCGAAGACCAGGAGGTCGGCCCCCAGCGCCATGGAGCGGACCAGGATCTCCTGCAGCTTGCCCTCCCCGACCAGGGTGCGGGGATCGATCTCCCGCCGCCCCTGCAGGATCGCGTCCAGCACCTGCACGTCGGCGGTCCGGGCCAGCTCCCGCAATTCCAAGAGCGATGCCTCCGCCGCCGCCCGGTCCCCGGTGTGCACCCCCACCAGCAGGGCCCGTCCGGCCACGCCCACCGCCCGGACCGGCGCCACCCGCGCCATCTCCTGCTCCAGGGCCCCGATCTGGGCCTGGGCGTCGAACTGCAGCTCGTAGAGGCTGGGCGCTTCCTGCAGCCGGTAGAGGTCGCCCGAGATGTTCCAGGGGAGGAGCGTCGCCAGGTAGACCTTGCCGGGCAGGCCGTCCTCGCGCGCCACCACCGCCGCCACCGCGTCCAGCCGCAGGAGCACCAGGTCGGTGAGATCGTCGCGGGTGAGCGGCTCGTCCTTGAGGTGCGTGTGCACCAGGCGCAGGCCGCGGAGGCGGGCCTGGCCGGCGCGGGCGCGGCCGATGTCGGGCAAGACGAGCTGCCGCGCGTCGCCCACGATCACCTGCGTGACCTCACCCCGCCGGTTGATCAAGACCCCCAGCTGGCGGCCGATTTCCCGCGACAATTCCGTAAGATGCCGGGCCAGCTCCGGCGAGACCAGCTCCCTTTGCAGGACGCGCCGCCGCCCCGTGGCGAGCAAGCGCCTGCTGTGGCTGGCCTTCAGCCCCGCCGTATTTCCCGAAAGCTGCTCCCTCACCGCCCGCTTGTGTAACACGCGCC
Organism: Myxococcales bacterium; assembly: GCA_035498355.1. GTDB lineage: Bacteria > Myxococcota > Myxococcia > Myxococcales > 40CM-4-68-19 > 40CM-4-68-19. Next base: position 4,150 of record DATKAG010000445.1, read on the forward strand.
GCCCTTTGCTACATTTGAGGCTGGAAACGGATGACCGATACCCTTCGCTCCTCTCTCGCGCGCTGCCGCCGGCCGGTGATCAAGATCGGCTCCGCGGTGCTCGCCGGGGCGGGCGGGAGGGCGGGCCCTCCATCGCTGGACCGGGAGAAGTTCGCCGCCCTCTGCGACGACCTCGCCGCCATCGCCGCCGGCCGCACGCCGGTGGTGGTGAGCAGCGGGGCGGTGGCCCTGGGCGTGGAGCGGCTGCGCCTTGCGCAGCGCCCCAAGGAGATGGCCCTGAAGCAGGCCGCAGCCGCGGCCGGCCAGAGCCGGCTGATGCGGCTGTACGACGACGAGCTGGAAGCCCGGGGGCTGCGCTGCGCCCAGGTTCTGCTCACGCACTCCGACATCGCCGACCGCGGGCGCTACCTCAACGCCCGCCGGGCCATCGGCGAGTTGCTCTCGCGCAACGTGGTCCCGGTGATCAACGAGAACGACATGGTGAGCGTCGAGGAGATCAAGTTCGGCGACAACGACGCGTTGGCGGGGATGGTGGTGGACCTGGTGGAGGCGGATCTCCTGGTGATCCTCACCGACGCGGGTGGGCTCTATTCGGCCGACCCGCGCAAGGACGAGTTCGCCCAGCGCATTTCCCACGTGGAGCAGATCACCCCCGACATCCTCGCCCTGGCCGGAGGCGGCTCGCGGGTGGGGACCGGGGGGATGGCCACCAAGCTGCGCGCGGCGCGGCGCGCCTCCGAGGCCGGGGTGCCCTGCGCCATCGTCCCCGGCGAGCCCGGGATCCTCAGCCGGCTGCTGCTGGGCGAGGACGTGGGCACGGTGATCTCGCCCCAGGGGGAGCGGCACGGGCTGCGCAAGCGCTGGATGCTGGATCTGAAGACCCGCGGCGAGCTGCGGGTGGACGACGGCGCCCGCTTCGCCCTCATCGAGCGGAAGAAGAGCCTCTTGCCCTCCGGCGTGCGCGAGGTGGTGGGCAGCTTCGCCTCGGGCGACGCGGTGCAGATCACCAACCTCGAGGGGGTGCCCTTCGCCCGGGGGCTCTCGGTGTACTCGGCGGACGAGGTGCGGCTGATCCTCGGGCGCCGCAGCGCGGAGATCGAGTCCACCCTGGGCTACCGCCTGCTCGACTGCGTGGTGCACCGCGACGACCTGGTGGTTACGCAGTGACGGTGGAGCGCAAGCTCTTGGCGCTGGAGATGGCGCAGCGCGCGAAGGTGGCCGCGCGCGAGCTGCTCCGCCGCGACCGCAAGCGGCTCCTGCTGGACGCCCGGGATGCGCTCCTGGCGCGGTCCGGGGAGATCCTGGGCGCCAACGAGGTGGACCTGGCGAACGCCCGGGGGCAGACGCCCGCCTTCATCGACCGGCTGCGCCTGGACAAGAAGCGCGTCGCGGAGATGGCCGGCGCGCTCGAGCAGGTGGCCGCGCTCCCCGACCCGGTGGGCGAGGTGGTGGAGTCGCAGACCCGGCCCAACGGGCTGCGGGTGGAGCGGGTGCGCGCGCCGCTCGGGGTGGTACTGATGATCTACGAGTCGCGGCCCAACGTCACCGCCGAGGCCGCCGCCCTCTGCCTGCGCAGCGGGAACGCGGCCCTGCTCCGGGGCGGGTCGGAGGCCCTGCAGACCAACTCGGCCATCGCCGCCTGCTTCCCCGAGGACGCGGTGCAGCTCGTGCCGCCCGACCGGGCGCTGCTCGACGAGCTGCTCCAGCTCGAAGGCCACATCGACCTCTGCATCCCCCGGGGCGGGCCCTCGCTCATCGAGTTCATCGCCAGCCGGGCGCGGGTGCCGGTGATCAAGCACTACCAGGGCGTCTGCCACCTGTACGTGGCGGCCGACGCGGATCTGGAGATGGCCGTCCGTCTGGCCGTCAACGCCAAGGCGCAGCGCCCCGGGGTGTGCAACGCCCTGGAGTGCCTGCTGGTGGACGCGAAGATCGCCCCCCGCGCCCTCCCTCCCCTGGGGGCCGCCCTGCGCGCCGCCGGGGTGGAGCTGCGCTGCGACGAGCGCGCGCTGCCCTTCGTGGAAGGCGGGATCGCCGCCCTCGCCGACGACTTCGGGCGCGAGTTCCTCGACCTCAAGCTGGCGGTGGCGGTGGTGGACGGGCTGGACGGCGCCCTGCGCCACATCGCCCGCTACGGCAGCCGGCACACCGAGGCCATCGTCACCCGCGACCAGGCGCTGGCCGGGCGCTTCCTCTCCGAGGTGGACGCCAGCTGCGTCCTCTGGAACGCCAGCACCCGCTTCAACGACGGCGGCGAGCTGGGCCTGGGCGCGGAGATCGGGATCAGCACGAGCAAGCTGCACGCCTACGGTCCGATGGGCCTGCGAGAGCTCACCTGCACGCGCTTCGTGGTGCGGGGAGACGGCCAGGTCCGTACATGAGCAACGGAGGAAAACGGAGAATGCCGAGAAGCCCCACGCAGATCGCCCTGTCCCAGGCCGAGCACCATTCCCCCTCCGAGCACGCCCTGGCCCGCGCCGGGGCCCCGGTCGACGACGACTCGCAGCGCACCGCGGTGGCGGCCGCGCGCGCGGCGCTGGAAAAGAAGGCCGGCGAGGTGGTGGTCCTCGACCTGCGGGGGGTCTCCGGCTACACCGACTTCCTGGTGATCGGCAGCGGCGGCAGCGACCGCCAGCTGGAGGCCATCGCCGAGAGCGTGGAGAAGGAGCTGACCATGCTCGGGCACCGGGTGATCGGCAGCGAGGGCCAGCGGGGCGGGCGCTGGGTGCTGCTCGACTTCGGCGACGTGGTGGTGCACGTCTTCCACTCCGAGGAGCGCGCCCATTACGACCTGGAAGGCCTCTGGGCCGACGCTCCGCGCATCGACGTGGAATGAAGATCCGGCTGCTCTCGGTGGGCAAGGACAAGGGGCCCACTTCAGAGCTGGCGGAAGAGTACGGGGAGCGGATCCGCCGCTTCGCCGACCTGGAGATCCTCGAGCTGCGCGCCGCCGGCCCGGCCAAAGAGGCAGAGGACCTGCTCTCCAAGGCGCGGGGCGAGCTCTGGGCGCTGGACGAGCGGGGCATTCTCTTCACCTCGGCTCGGCTCGCAGCCCGCCTGGGGAAGCTGCGCGACTCGGCGCAGGCGCTCACCCTGGCCGTGGGCGGCGACGAGGGCCTTTCCCAGCAAGTGCGCGACCAGGCGAGGCTTCTCTGGAGCCTCTCGCCCTTGACCTTGCCCCACCGCCTGGCGCGGGTGGTGGCGCTGGAGCAGATCTACCGCGCCTTCGAGATTCTCCGGGGCGGGCCCTACCACAAGTGATAGAAGCGCGCCCATGCCGACCCTGGTCCTCGTGCGCCACGGGCAGTCGCTCTGGAACCTGGAGAACCGCTTCACCGGCTGGGTGGACGTCCCCTTGAGCGAGAAGGGCGTGGCCGAGGCGCACCGCGCCGGGGAGCTGTTGCGCGGGTTCCGCTTCGACGTCGCCTACACCTCCGCCCTCTCCCGCGCGCAGGAGACGCTGCGGATCATGCTGGAGGTGATGGGGACGCAGCTGCCCGTCATCCGCGACCAGGCGCTCAACGAGCGCCACTACGGCGACCTGCAGGGGCTGAACAAGGAGGACACCGCCAAGCGGTACGGCGCCGAGCAGGTGAAGCTCTGGCGCCGCTCCTACGACGTGCCCCCGCCCAACGGGGAGTCGCTGGAGCTGACCGCGAAGCGCACCCTGCCTTTCTACGACCGCTGCATCGCCGGCGACCTGCGGCAGGGAAAGAACGTGCTGGTGGTGGCGCACGGCAACTCCAACCGCAGCATCGTCATGCAGCTCGACAAGCTGAGCGGGGAGCAGGTGGTGGCGCTGGAGCTGGCCACCGGCGCCCCCCTGGTCTACGAGATGGCGGCGGACGGCGTTACGGTGAAGTCGAAGCGCGTGCTGGGATGAGCGCGGATCGGCTGGCGCTCGAGCGCGGGGCCGATCTCTTCAACCGCGGCCTCTACTGGGAAGCGCACGAGGCCTGGGAGGAGCTCTGGCTGCGGCTCGACGACGAGCCGAAGCTGTTCGTGCAGGGGCTCATCCAGGTGGCGGCCGCCGGGCACAAGGCGTTCGTGCAGAAGCAGCCGCGGGGCTGCGTCAAGCTGCTCACCAGCGCTTTGGAGAAGCTGGACCGGGCCCCGCCGGACTTCTACGGGGTGGAGACGCGGCGCTTCCTCCCCGCGGTGCACCGCATGCTCGACGAGGCGCGGCGCTGGTTGGACGGCGACGTCACCGACCTGCACCGCGCGCTGGTCCCGCCCCTGGTCCTGCTTCCCGAAGAGAAGTGAGGCGCTGGCGCGGGGAGTGCACAGGCGGTCCCCGTGGCCTTCCTCCTCCCCCTCCGGCGCCTGGGCGAAAGCGCGCTGGACCTGCTCTTCCCCGCCCGCTGCGCCGCCTGCGACGAACCGGGCGAGTCACCCTTCTGCGCCCTCTGCGCGGAGACGCTGGTCATGGCCTCCCCGGGCTGCCCGGTCTGCGGAGCTCCCCAGGACGAATCGCTCCTTCCCGCGCTCAAGCCGCGCCGCTGCCCCCACTGCCGCGCCCGTCCGCCGCCCTTCGCGTTCGCCGCCGCTCCCTGCCTGCACGGCGGGGCGCTGGCGGAGGCCATCCACCGCCTGAAGTACGAGGGCCGCGAGGACCTGGGCGCCGCCCTGGCGGTGCTCTTCGAGGCCTGCCCCCTCCCGAAATCGGACCTCCTGGCGCCCATTCCGCTCCACCCCAGGAGGCTGCGGCAGCGCGGCTACGACCAGGCCGCGCTGCTCGCGGCCGGCGCCGCGCGGCGCTTCGGCCTCCCGCTCCGGCGCTTGCTCCTCCGGGTGCGCGAGACGGGGCAGCAGGTGGGACGCGACCGCACCTCGCGCGAGCGCGCTGTCCGGGGCGCCTTCGTCGCGGCCGCGGAGGTGACGGGCGCGCGCATCTGTTTGATCGACGACGTGCTGACCACGGGCGCCACCGCCTCGGCGGCGGCCGCGGCCCTGCTCGACGCCGGCGCGGCACAGGTGGAGGTGCGCACGCTCGCCCGGGCGCCCTAAGGCCGGGTGAACGCCAGCCTTTCCGGGGGACTGGCGGCCGCGCCCTTGACGCGCTACAGCATAAAAGCGGAGCCGTGGCGGAATGGGGGCACCCGACCCGCCGTTGCTTCGCGGTGGGCAGGCCTGTTGTGCTTGCCCTTCGGGAGCCCGAACGCATGCACAGCCTTCTCCTCGCCGCCGTCCTGGCCCTCGCTCCGGCTCCGCTCGAGGAGAACGCGCCCGCGCTGCAGGCCCGGCTGCTCGGCGAGTTGGACCGGCCGCAGGCGCTGGCGGACCTCTTCCGCCTCTACGAGCGGCGCGACGAGAACGGCGACCTCGGGCCCTTGATCATCGTCCTGGAGGGCGTCGCCCGCTCGCCCAAGGCGCGGGCCGACGTCAAGGCGCTGGCCCTGGAGATGCGATCGGAACTGGCGCTGGAGCAGGGGCAGCTGCAGCGGGCGGCCTCCCTGCTCGACGAGGTGGCGCTGATCCGCCAGTGGAAGGTGATCGGGCCCTTCGAGAACGAGGGCCGCGCGGGCCTGCTCGCCGTCTACGGCCCGGAGCAGGACGGATACGACCCCAAGGCCGTCTACCGGGGCAAGGAGCACGACGTGGCCTGGCGGGCGCTGCCCGAGGGGCACGCCCGCTTCGGCTTCGTCGACCTCTCGGCGGCCATCTATCCGCGCACCGAGGTGGCGATCTACGCGGCCACGGTCCTCCGTTCCCCCAAGGCGCAGTCCGCCCTCTTCCACCTGGGGGCGAGCGGAGCGACGAGGCTCTGGCTCAACGGCAGCCTGGTGCACGAGGATCCCGCCGTCCATCCCTCTCGCTTCGACCAGCGGACTTTCGCCGGCGAGTTGCGGGCCGGGGACAACTTCATCCTCCTCAAGATCGCCCACAACCACGGCCCGCTGGGCTTCTCGCTCCGGGTGGCGGACGGGAAGGACGTCCCGCTGGCGCAGGTGGCGAAGGGCGCCCGCGCTCCCGGAGCGCCGGCGGCCGCTTTCGCCGCCCAGGCGGAAGGGGGCCACAAGCGCCCGGCCCTGGCCAAGGGCGTGGACGCTCTCGACGAGCTGCGGGCGGCCGCGGCGGCCAATCCCCGCGACGCCCGGGCCCAGGAGGACCTGGCGGTGGTGCTGCAGTGGCGGCGCCCCACCGACGACGCCGAGCGGATGCCGCTGCGGGCGATGGAGCGGGTGATCGAGCTGGCGCCCACCGACGCGGAGGCGGCGCTGCGCCTCTCCCGCCTGGAGGACCGCGACGGCAACAAGCGCCGCCAGGCGCTGGAGAACGCGCTGGCCGCACATCCCGATAGCGCCGCGCTCCTCAACGCCCTGGCCCACTACCGCCTCGACCGAGGGGAGAGCTGGGAAGCACTGGAGCTGGCCCGCAAGGCGCGGGCGGCGGCCCCGCACTCGGTGGACTCGATGCTCAGCGAGGCCCGGGCGCTCGATGCCGTGGGGCTCTCCGCCCGGGCCGCGCTGGTGCGGATCGAGGCCTGCAAGGCGCGCCCGGACCTGGCACGCGCGCACCGGGCCGCGGCGAACGCCTGGCGCCGGCTGGGCCGGCCCGACGATGCGATCGCCGAGCTGAAGCAGGCGCTGGCCCTGCGCTTCCAGGACGGCGAAGCGCGCAACGAGCTTGCGGGGCTGGAGCTGGACCGCGCCGATCTGGACGGGGCCTTGCGCCTCCTGGGCGACACGCTCGCCCTCGAGCCGGCGTCCCTCTATCCGCGCCTGCGCGCCGCCGAGCTGCTCTCGCAGAACGGCCGCCCCCAGGAGGCCGAGGAGGCGTACGCCCGCGCCCTGGCCCTGGCCCCGGACGATCCGGAGCCGCACGAGCAGCTCGGCCGCCACCGCCTGCGCATGGGCGACGACTCGGGCGCCCTGGCCGCCTTCGCCCGCGCCCTCTCCCTGCGGCCGCAGAACCCGGGCCTGCGCGAGCTGGTCCGCTCGGTGCGCCCCGAGGAGCGCTACGCCACCCCGTACCTCTACGAGGCCAAGGCGCTGGCGGCGCTGGCCCCGCTGCCCGGCGAGGACCTGGAGGTGCTGGCCGACCTCTCGGTGGTGAAGGTGTTCGCCAACGGGCTCTCCTCCCGCACCCGGCAGCTGGTGCTCCGCGCCCAGTCGCCGCGGGGGGTGGACGCGGCCCGGGTGCAGAGCGTGCAGTACTCGCCCGACCGGCAGGTGGTGAAGGTGGAGCGGGCCCGCATCCTGCGCAAGGACGGCAGCGTGCTGGAGAGCAAGTCGGAGGGCGAGCGCAACCTCTCCGAGCCCTGGTACGGCCTCTACTACGACGTGCGCGCGCGGGTGATCTCCTTCCCCCAGCTCGAGCCCGGCGACGTGGTGGAGCTGGTCACCCGCACCGACGACGCGGGATCCAACTTCTTCGCCGACTACTTCGGCGACTTCGCGTACCTGCAATCCACGCAGGTGCGGCGGATCTCCGACTACGTCCTGCTCGGGCCCCCGGGGCGGACCTTCTACGCCAGCGCCACGCCGCTCAAGGGTCTTCAGCACAGCGAGGGCAAGACGGCGGACGGCGGAACCTTCAGCCGCTGGACGGCGAAGGACGTCCCCAAGCTGGTGCCCGAGCCTTCCATGCCCGGCGCCAGCGAGGTGCTGGCCTACGTGCACGTCTCCACCTACAAGACCTGGGACGACGTGGGGCGCTTCTACTGGGGGCTGGTGAAGGACCAGCTCCGCGTCACCGACGACATCCGGGCCGCCGCCGCCGAGGCGGTGAAGGACGTCCCCGCGAGCGACGAGGCGGGACGCATCCGCGCCGTCTACGACTTCGTGGTCTCGCGCACCCGCTACGTGGGCCTGGAGTTCGGCATCAACTCCTTCAAGCCCTACCCGGTGGAGACGATCCTCGCCCGCCGCTTCGGCGACTGCAAGGACAAGGCCTCGCTGATGCACGCCATGCTCGAGTCGCTGGGCATCGACTCCCGCCTCACGCTCTTGCGCATGAAGCGGCTGGGCGGCATCGCCGAGGCCCCCGCCTCGCTGGCGGTCTTCAACCACGCCATCCTCTACGTCCCCTCCCACCACCTCTTCCTCGACGGCACCGCCGAGTTCCACGGCTCCGGCGAGCTGCCCGGCGACGACCGGGGCGCGGAGGTGCTGGTGGTGGAGCCGGCGGGCGGGTCGAAGTTCTTCCGCACCCCGGACGCCACCCCCGCCGACAACCTGGACGAGACGCGGATCTCGGCGAAGCTCGCGCCGGACGGGAGCGCGGCCGTGCGGGTGAAGGCCAGCGCCCGCGGGTCCTGGACGGCGGAGCTGCGGCGGGTGTTCGAGCCGGCCGGCGAGCGGAAAGCGCGGGCCGAGGAACAGCTCGCCCGGGCGGCGTTCCCCAACGTCAAGGTGACGGCGGTGGACGTCTCCGATCCCCACGACATCGAGAAGCCTTTCGAAACGCAGATCACCGCCACCGCCACCCGCTTCGCCTATCCCAAGGGCGGCGGCCTGCAGTTCGTCCCCTTCGGGCAGCGGCAGAGCTTCGTCGAGGCCTACGCGCAGCTCTCCCGGCGCTCCTTGCCCCAGCGGTTGCCTCTCGCGCAGCGGACGGTGATCGAGTCGGAGGTGGAGCTGCCCGCCGGCTGGGACGCCACCACGCCCGACGGGGCGCGGGAGAGCGGTCCGCAGGGGGCCTACCAGATCGAGTACGGATCGTCCGGGGGAAAGATCGTCGCCCGCCTCACCCTCACCCTCAACGGGGGGCTGCTCCAGCCGCGCGATTACGCGGCCTTCCGCGCCTTCCTCGGCCGGCTCGACGACGCGCTCCACCGGCGCGTGGAGGCCGCTCCGCGGGCGCAGACGGCGGCGCGCTGACGATGACGCTCCGGGTCTCTGTCGCTCTCTTGCTGGCGGGCTGCGCCGCGGGCGGAGGCCGCGGCCTGCCGGGTCTCACGCCGGAGGATGCGCGGCAGCGGCTGGCCGAGGCGGAAGCGCGGGCGGAGAAGGATCCCGCCCAGCTCGCCCGGGCGGGCTGGCTGAGGTACCTGGTCGCTTCCGATCCCAAGGGCGCCTCGCTGGAGCTGGAGAAAGCGTCGAGCAGCGGAGCGCCCGCCGAGCGGGCGCTCGCCCTGGCCGGCCTGGCGGAGATCGCCGAGGACCGGACCGATTCAGCCGCGGCGACCGACCGGTTCATCGAGGTAGTCCGAACGGCGCCGGGCGACGCCATCGCCGAGCTCGCCGAGGTCCGCCTTCTCGACCTGGAAGGGGAGTCGCCGGAGATCGATGCCCGCATCGCGGCGGCGGCCAGGGAGCTGAAGGCCCCCGCGGCGCCGCGGGCGGCGCGCCTCTTGCGCGAGGCGGCGGCGCGGATCGCCCTGCGCACCGCCGCGACGGCGCGTGATCCCTCGCTGGAGCTGGAGGCCTGGCGCGCGGTGGGCGCCGTGCAGCGCTGGCGGGTGGGCGGGCCTTTCGCCGCCTTCCGCCTCTTCGACCTGCGCCGCGAGCTGGCCCTGGACGGGCCCGTGCCCGCCACCGCCGCGGAGAACGACCGCGCCCTGCTCTTTCCCGACGGCGACGTGGGCCTCGACCAGGAGCCGGCGGACGGCGACGTGTACTACGCCGCCAGCGAGATCGAGCTTGCGCGGGGCGGCGAGTACCTGCTCTGGGTGGAGGGGGCGGCGGCGCTGGAAGCGCGGCTGAACGGCGCCGCGGTGATCTCCCGGGTACCCTATCCCCTGGAGAGCCCGCGGGCGCAGACGGCGGCGGTGCACCTCGCTCCCGGCCGCCACAGCGTGCTGGTCCGCTGGAGCCGCGCGGAAGGCAACCGCTTCCGGGTGACTCTGGCCCGCTCGGACGGGGACGCATCCGATCTGAAGTCCTCGGCGCCCGCAACGCTCTCCGGGGCCCGCGCCGCTGCGGTCTGCGCCCTGGGTCAGACCTGCGTGGCCGCGCCGGCCTGGAAGGACCGCGCCGACCTGCGCGCCGTCGCTTCCGGCTGGCTGGATCAGGATCCGGGCGACGCGCTGGCGGCCTGGCTCCTGGCGCGGGCGGCGCTGGGCGACGACCGGAGCGCGGCTCGCGCGGCGGCGGAGCGGGCCTTGATCCTGAGCGGGAGCGGCGCCCCCGCCCTGGCGCTGCGCGCGCAGCTCATCCTCCACGACCCGGAGATCCCCGACCGCATCGGCCGGGCTCGCGCGCTCTCGGACCTGGAGGACGCCGCCCGCAAGGACCCGCTCCTGGTCCGGGCCCGGCTCACCGCCGCGGCCCTGGAGCGGGACTCGGAGCGCTTCGACGACGCCGCCCAGGACATCGACAAGGCGGAGACGGCGCTGCGGGAAGCGAAGCAGCCCATCCCGGCGCGCGTCCTCGCCGCCCGCTCCCGGCTCCTGGAGGCGCGGGGAAACACCTCCGGCGCCCGGACGCGCGCGGAAGAGGCGCTCGCCCTGGTCCCGGCACGCTGCGATACGCTCCAGCTCCTGCTCGACCTCTCCCGCCGCGGCGGATCGGTGGCCGACCAGCGCAAGCTCGCGGAGGGAGTGGTCGGCTGCGGCGAGGGGCTGGCCATTGCCGCGCAGGCCGCGCGCAGCCGGGGGGACCTGGCGCGCGCCGAGGAGCTTCTCCAGCTCGCCGCCGATCTGCGGCCGGCGCAGCCCGCGCGGCTGGAGCTGCTCGCCGAGGTGCAGTCGGCCCGCCAGCGCCTCGCTCTGGCGGCGGCCTCCTTGCGGGCGGCGGCGGCGCTGGCTCCCCGCAGCCCGGAGCCCTTGCGCCGGCTGGCCGGGCTGCTGGAGCTGATGGGCGAGGGAAAGGCGGCCACCGAGGCCCGGCGCGCGGCGCTGCGACGGGCGCCCGGGGACCTGCAGGTCCGCCAGCAGATCGCCCTCGAGGAAGGCGCGCGCCTGATGTCCTGGAGCGACCGCGACGGGGCGGCCCTGGCGAAGGGGTCCAGGGATGCGCCGCCGGGGTCCAGCGCGGTGCGCCTGCTGGACTCGGGCGCGGTGGAGATGTTCGCCGACGGCGGCGGGGCGGAGAGGGTGCACACGGTGGCGCGGGTGCTGGACAAGAAAGGCATCGGCAAGTTCGGGGAGGCCCAGCTCCCCCCCGACGCGCAGGTGCTGCGCCTGCGCACCTTGAAGTCGGACGGCCGGGTGCTGGAACCGGAGTCCATCCCCGAGAAGGAAGGCATCAGCCTGCCGGGGCTGGAGCCCGGCGACGCGGTGGAGATCGACTGGATCCGCGGCCTGACCCCGCGGGGGCCCGACATGCCCGGCTACTCGCTGGGAGCCTTCTTCTTCCGCGACGACGAGACGCCGATGGTCGAGTCGACCTACGAGGTGCGCACTCCCACGCCGCCGGAGGTGGACGCGCACAACCTCCAGCTTCCCGCCGGGGCGCTGGAGCGGGAGGGAGGCGGCTTCCGCTTCCGCTACAGCGCGCGGGACGTGAAGGCGCTCCCGGTCGAGCCACACCAGACGCCGGAGAACGAGACCATGCCCTGGGTGCAGCTGGGGACCGGGGCGGGGCAGAAGGAGCTGATGAAGTCGCTGGCCGACTGGGCGCTGCTCCGGGCGCGGCCTTCGAGCGCCATGCAGGAGCTGGTGAAGCGCGCGGGCGGATCGGGGGCGGCCGACGAGGCCCAGCGCATCCACGCCGCGGTGGCCCAGGCGGTGCGCGGCCGGTCGACGGGCACCGACCTGCAGTCCAGCGCCTCGCACGTCCTCGCCCAGGGAAGGGGGAACCGGCTCCTGGTGATGAAGGCGGCCCTGGCCTCCGCGCAGATCCCTTCGCACATCGTCTTCGTCCGGACGTTCCTCTCCGATCCGGCCCCGTACCGCTTCCCGCGCGGCGACCTCTACGGCTACGCGGTCCTGCGCATCGACCTGCCCGGGGGCCCGGCCTGGCTGGACCCTTCCTACCGGCTGGCCCCGTTCAACCAGCTCCCGGCCTTCGTTCGCGGGCAAGACGGGTGGGTGCTTCCCGAGCCGGGAGAGGAGCCCGCCCACATCCGGCTGCCCGAGTCGCTGCCGGGGCAGCAGGACGGGCGCCGGCTGGACCTTTCGCTGGCGCTCGACGCGGAGGGCGGGGCCACCGGCGCCGGCCGGGACGAGCATGCGGGCTTCGAGGCCGCCGCCCTGAAGGACGCGCTCGATCGCCTGGACCCGGACCAGCGCAAGCAGGCGGTGGAGGCGATGCTGGGGCGCGGCCTGCGCGGCATCACCCTGGAATCGCTCTCCGCCGAGCGGGAGACGGAGCTGGGCGGCACCGCCACGCTGGTGTACGGGCTGCGCCTCCAGCTCGGGCGGCGCGACGGCTCGCAGCTCCTCGTCCCCGGCTCGCTGGTGCCCTCGCGCCTGGCCCGCCGCTGGCTGCAGACGGCGGAGCGGCAGGTGACGCTGCTGATCGACGCGCCGGAATTGCTCGCCCAGCGCGTCTCCATCGCCCTGCCCAAGGGCAGCTCGCTGAAGGGCGCGCCCCGGCCGGTCTCCATCTCCACCCCGTTCGGCGCCTTTTCCTGGAGCGCCCGGCAGGAGGGAGGGAAGGTGCTGATCGAGGAGTCGATCTCCATCCCGCAGCAGCGGGTGCGGCCGGAGAGGTACGCGGCGTTCGCGGCGTTCGCCAGGGACGTCGATCAGGCGCAGGGGCAGGAATTGGTCATCGGGCCCTGAGCGCTTCCCGCTAGAAGAACCTCAGCGACACCTCGCTGTGCAGGTCGAGCCCCCGCTCGTTCAAGCGCAGCACCGTCCCATCGAACGAGGCCACGCCCTCCCGGACCAGGCGCTCGATGGCCGGGAGGTGCTTCTCGCGCACCGGGAGATCCAGGTCCCGCTCCAGCGCGGCGAGATCGATCCCCCGGGCCAGCCGCAGCCCGGTGAAGATGCGCTCGCGCAGGTGCTCCGGGGGCGCGACGCGCTCGGAGGAGGCCTCGCCGGTGCCCGTCTCCTCCACCCGCTCCAGGTAGCGCGAGGGGGAGCGGTCGTTGGCGTAGCGCAGCGCGAAGCTGCCCTCGCGCCGGAAGCCGCAGGCGCCGCAGCCCGCGGCGGCGTACTCGCCGCCCTGCCAGTAGAGGGAGTTGTGCACCGCCTCGAACCCGGGGCGGGCGTAGTTGCTGATCTCGTAGCGGGCATAGCCGCCCTTCCCCAGCTCGGCGCGGACCTGGTCGCCCATCTCGGAGACGGCCTCGTCGCCGGGCAAGGTCAGCTCCCCGCGCCGCACCGCCCGGGCCATCGGCACCTCCTCGGCCAGGCCGGTGAGGGTGAGCGCGTAGCAGGAGATGTGCTCGGGTCCGAGGGCGACCGCCGCCGCCGCGTCGCCGGCGGCGAGCTCCGGCGTCTGCCGCTCGGCGCCATGGATCAGGTCGAGGGAGAGGTTGGAGAAGCCGGCGGCGCGGGCCGTGCGATAGGCCCGCACGGCATCCGCCCCGCTGTGCTTGCGCCCCAGCGCGACCAGCTGGCCTTCGGCGAACGACTGCACGCCGATGGAGAGCCGGTTCACCCCCAGCTCGCGGAAGGCGGCGAAGCGCTCCTCGTCGGTGGTGCCGGGATTCGCCTCCAGCGTCACCTCCGCCCCGGGGCGCACGGGCCACAGCTCGCCGATCTCCCGCAGCACCCGCCCGAGCTGGAACGGATCCCAGAGCGATGGCGTCCCTCCCCCGAAGTAGACGGAGACCGCCTCGCGCCCGGGAAACTGCGCGGCCCGGGCGCGCAGCTCCCTGAGCACCGCGTCGGTGTAGCGCCGTTGCGGGATCTCCGGCTCGGCGCGCGAGGCGAAGTCGCAGTACGGGCACTTGGAGAGGCACCAGGGGAAGTGGATGTAGACGCCGAACTGCATCAATCCTCGTGAAACTTCGCTCGCAGCGTCTCCTTCTCCGCGTCCGCCACCCAGGCCTGCAGCGGGGGCCAGGCCCAGACCGTGTCGCAGTACGCCTTGGCCTTGCCCTGCACGGGGATGGAATAGGTGCGGAAGCGCGAGACCACCGGCGCGTAGAAGGCGTCCGCCAGGCAGGGCTCCTTGCCGAAGAGGAACGGCCCGCCGCTCTTCGCCAGGCAGTCCTCCCAGATGGCGACGATGCGATCGACCTCCGCCTGGGTCTCCTTGCGCAGCGGCTTGTACGGATATTGCTGGACGATCTTCATCGAGCAGTCGTTGCGCAGGTTGGCGAAGCCCGAGTGCATCTCGGCCGCCACCGAGCGGGCGCGCGCCCGCGCCGCGGCGTCCTTCGGCCAGAGGCGCTTGTCGGGGAACTTCTCGTGCAGGTATTCGGCGATGGCCAGCGAGTCCCAGACGGTGACCTCGCCGTCGAGCAGCGCCGGCACCCGCCCGCTGGGCGAGTACTTGCGGATGTTCAGGGCGGTGTCGGGCAGGTCCAGCCCCACCACCACCTCTTCGTACGGCGCGCCCGTGAGCTTCAGCGCCAGCCAGCCGCGCAAGGACCACGAGGAATACTTCTTGTTCCCCACCACGATCCTGAGCATGGAACCTCCCGCTACTTGGATAACGCGCGGGGGGCGGCGACGCGCGGGGATTTGTTCCCCGCCAGCTCCTGCTCCAGCACGTCCTTCTGCCGGCGGACCTGCTCCAGCTCGGAGACCAGGCGCTTGAGGCGCTCTTCCATCACGCCCATCTGCTCCACCCGGGCCCGCAGCGCTCCCGCCTCCGACCGGACCGCGGCCCGCTCCCGGCCCAGGGCGTCGACCACGGACTGCAGCTCGCCCGCCCGCCGCTCCGCGCGCCCGGCCCGGTCCGACAGCTCGTCGTACTCGGCCCGCATGCGGCGCAGCTCCCCTTCCAGGGCGGGCTCGCGCGCCCGGCCCTGCTCGACGCTGGCGGCGAGCTTCGTCTCCCGGTCGCGCGCCTCGGCCATCAGGCTGGTGAGGGCGGCGATCTGCTCGTTGGCGTCGTCCACCTCTTCCCGCAGGCGGGCCTCGCCGGCGCGCAGCTTCTCCCGCTCCGCCGCGAGCTCCGCCTCCAGGTGTCCCTCGCGGGCCCGGATCTTCTCCCGCTCCG
>DATKAG010000446.1:0-6360 GCA_035498355.1 Myxococcales bacterium
GCTCGATCTCCACCTTGCTGATGCCCGCCTGGCCCAGCTTCTTCTTCACGTACTCGCGCAGGCGGATGTCCTCGTGCAGCCACTTGGCGTAGTTCTTCTCCTCGTACCACTTGGAGTCCCAGGAGCGGATGACGCCCAGGCGGAACCCGATCGGATTGACTTTCTGGCCCATGCCTAGCTCCGCCTCTTCTTCGGCGCCTCGTCGGAGAGCGTCAGTTGGATGTGGCTCGTCTTCTTCAGGATCTTGAATGCCCGTCCCATCGCCCGGGGCATGTAGCGGCGCAGCGAGGGGCCCTGGTCGACCATCAGCTCCTTCACCGTCAGCCGGTCGACGTCCAGCGACTGCTCCTTGGCCGCCTGCTCGGCGTTGGCCACCGCGCTGCGCAGGAGCTTGGCCAGCGGCTCCGCCGCCCGCTTCTCCACATAGGCGAGCTGGGCCAGCGCCGCGTTCACGTTCTTGCCCCGGATCAGGTCCGCCACCACCCGCACCTTGCGGGGGGTGATGCGCAGATAGCGGAGCGATGCCTTGGCTTCCATCGTCATCTCCTCAGGCCTTGGGCGCCGCGGGTGCGGCGGCGGGGGCCGGGGCGCCGGGGGCCGCGCCCGGAGCGGCGCCGGGGGCGCCCGGAGCGCCGGGGGCGCCCGGCTTGAGCGCCTTCTTGTCGCCGGTGTGGCCGTGGAAGGTGCGGGTAGGGGCGAACTCGCCCAGCTTGTGGCCCACCATGTTCTCGGTGACGAAGACGGGGATGAACTTGCGCCCGTTGTGCACCGCGAAGGTGTGCCCCACCAGGTCGGGGAGGATGGTGGACCGCCGCGACCAGGTCTTCACCACCTTCTTCTGGTTCTGCCGGTTCATCTCCTCCACCTTCTTGATCAGGTGGCGGTCGATGAACGGGCCCTTTTTGATGGAGCGAGCCATTAGGTGCGTCCTTTCCTGCCCTGATGAGAGGGTGGTCGATCCGGCGCCTTCGGCGCCTCCACCAGGGGGGATCTCGCTCCCCCCTGGACCCCCCAAGAACCATCCGTTGCGGAGTCGATGCGCAGCATTTGCATCACCGCACGCCCTTGTCGCGCCGCTTGACGATGAACTTGGTGGTGCGCTTGTTGACGCGCGTCTTCAGGCCCTTGGTCTGCTGGCCCCAGGGCGAGACGGGGTGGGGATTGCCCTGGCCGCTCTTGCCCTCGCCGCCGCCATGCGGGTGGTCGACGGGGTTCATGGCCAGGCCGCGCACCGTGGGCCGCCAGCCCTTCCAGCGGTTCCGCCCCGCCTTGCCGATGCGCACGATCTCGTGCTCGGTGTTGCCCAGCTGCCCCACCGTGGCCTTGCACTCCAGCAGCACCTTGCGCACCTCGGTGGAGGGCATGCGGATCTGCGCGTACTTGCCCTCCTTGGCCATCAGCTGCCCGAAGGAGCCGGCGGAGCGGATCATCTGCGCCCCGTGGCCCTTCTTCAGCTCCACGTTGTGGATCACCGTGCCCAGGGGGATGGCGTGCAGCGGCAGCGAGTTGCCCGGGCGGATGTCCACCGCCTCGCCGGAGCTGAGCACGTCGCCCACGCTCACCCCCACCGGCCAGAGGATGTAGCGCTTCTCCCCGTCGGTGTAGTGGAGCAGGGCCAGGCGGGCGGAGCGGTTGGGGTCGTACTCGATGGCCGCCACCTTGGCCGGCACCCCGTCCTTGTCCCGTTTCCAGTCGATGATCCGCAGGCGCTGCTTGTGCCCGCCGCCGCGGTGCCGGGTGGTCATGCGTCCGTAGACGTTGCGCCCGCCCGTCGACTTGAGGGGCGCGGTGAGCGAGCGCTCCGGGAAGTCCTTGGTGATCTCCGAGAAGTCCGCCGAGGTGGTCAGGCGGCGTCCGGGGCTGGTCGGCTTGTAGGATTTGAGCGTCATCGCCTACTTCCCCTCGAAGAGCTGGATCGCGTCGCCTTCCTTGAGCGTCACGATCGCCTTCTTCCAGTTGGGCCGCTGGCCCTCGGTCCGCCCCAGGCGGCGGAACTTGCCCCGCACGATGGCGGTCTTGACGTCGAGCACCTTCACCTTGAAGAGCTGCTCGATGGCCTGCTTCACCTCGGTCTTGTTGGCCTTCATGTCGATCTCGAAGGCGAACTTGTTCTCCTTGTCCCGCATCCGGTCCAGCTTCTCCGTGTCCAGCGGGCGCTTGATGATCTCGAAGCGGTTCACGCCAGCACCCCCGGCAGCGCCTGGGCCGCGTCCTTGGTCAAGAGCAGGGTCGGGTGGCGGAGGATGTCGTAGACGTTGGCCCCCTCCACCGGGAGGAACTTGTAGTGGCGGGCGTTGCGCACCGACTTGAAGAGGTTCTGGTTGTCCTTCATCCCCAGGACCAGCGCGCTCTCGATGCCCAGCTTCGCGAACGCCCCCACCGCCTCCTTGGTGGAAGGCTTCTGGGGCGCCCAGGCGTCCACCACCAGGAGCGCCTTGTCCTGGTTGCGCTTGCTGATGGCCGCGCGCAGCGCCGCCTTCCGTACCTTCTTGGGCACGTGGTACTCGTGGTCGCGCATCTTCGGGGCCATGGCCTTGCCCCCGCCCACCCACTGGCTGGCGCGGATGGAGCCCTGGCGCGCGCGCCCGGTGCCCTTCTGCTTGTAGGGCTTCTTTCCCCCGCCGGAGACCAGGGAGCGGTTCTTCACCCCCACCGTGCCCGCCCGCCGGGAGGCGAGCTGGGCCTTGACCACCTCGTAGAAGAGGTGCTCGTCCACCGGCGCGTTGACGATCTCGTCGGGAAGGTCGATGGTCCCGACCTTCTGCTTCTCGAGGTTGATGACGTCCAGGGTGGCCATGGCTTAGCTCTTGATCTCGACGTCGACGCCCGCGCTCAGGTCGAGCTTCATCAGGGCGTCCAGCGTCTGCTGGGTGGGCTCGAGGATGTCGAGGAGCCGCTTGTGGGTGCGGATCTCGAACTGCTCCCGGGACTTCTTGTCCACGTGGGGGGAGCGCAGCACGGTGAACTTGTTGATCCGCGTGGGCAGGGGGATGGGCCCCACCACCTTCGCGCCGGTGCGCTTCGCCGTCTCGACGATCTCGCCGGCCGACTGATCGAGCAGCTTGTAGTCATACGCCTTCAGCCGGATCCGGATCTTCTGGGTCGCCATCGATACCTCTTCTCAAAGACCAGAAAGCCGCCGGCCCGCCCGGTTTCCGCCGGGAGGGCCGGCCCCTGCGCACTCCTTACGCGATCACCTGCGTGACCACGCCCGCGCCCACCGTGCGCCCGCCCTCGCGGATGGCGAAACGCACTTCCTTGTCCATGGCGATGGGCATCATCAGCTCCACCTCCATCTCGATGTTGTCGCCCGGCATCACCATCTCCACTCCCTGGGGGAGCTTGACGGTGCCGGTCACGTCGGTGGTGCGGAAATAGAACTGCGGCTTGTAGCCGTTGAGGAAGGGGGTGTGCCGCCCGCCCTCGTCCTTGGTGAGCACGTAGACGTTGGCCTTGAACTTGGTGTGGGGAGTCACCGACCCGGGCTTGGAGAGCACCTGCCCGCGCTCGATCTCCTCCCGCTTGATGCCGCGGAGCAGGCAGCCGACGTTGTCGCCCGCCAGGCCCTCGTCCAGCAGCTTGCGGAACGACTCCACGCCCGTCACCACCGTCTTGTTGGTGGGCCGCAGGCCGACGATCTCCACTTCCTCGCCCACCTTGATCTTGCCCCGCTCGATGCGCCCCGTGGCCACCGTGCCGCGGCCGGCGATGGAGAACACGTCCTCCACCGGCATGAGGAAGGGCTTGTCGGTCTCGCGCACGGGCTCGGGGATGTAGGTGTCCATCGCCTCCATCAGCTTGAGGATGGAGCCGGCCCCCTGCTCGCCCTTGTCGCCCTGCAGGGCCTTGATGGCGGCGCCGCGGACGATGGGCGTCTCGTCTCCAGGGAACTTGTACTGCTTCAAGAGGTCGCGGATCTCCATCTCCACCAGGTCGAGCAGCTCGGGGTCGTCCACCAGGTCCACCTTGTTCAGGTAGACGACGATGCGCTGCACGTTCACCTGCGAGGCCAGCAGCACGTGCTCGCGGGTCTGGGGCATGGGCCCGTCCACCGCCGAGACCACCAGGATGGCGCCGTCCATCTGCGCCGCCCCGGTGATCATGTTCTTCACGTAGTCGGCGTGGCCCGGGCAGTCGACGTGCGCGTAGTGGCGTTTGGCCGACTCGTACTCCACGTGCGAGGTGGCGATGGTGAGGATCTTGGTGGCGTCGCGCCGGCCCTGGGAAGCGGAAGCCTTGGCCACCTCGTCGTAGGAGACGAACTTCGACCAGCCGTTGTCGGCCGAAACCTTGGTCAGCGCCGCGGTCAGGGTGGTCTTGCCGTGGTCGACGTGGCCGATGGTCCCGACGTTGACGTGCGGCTTCTTGCGCTCGAACTTCTCCTTGGCCATGTCGTGCTCCTCGCTCTCCCTGCTGCTTGTGTAGTCCTGCTGTTTTCGCTCTGGTGGAGGGGGCGGGCTTTTACGCCAGTCCCCGGAAATTTGCAATCAGCGCCGGACCAGCGTCTCCGAGATGTGGCTGGGGACCGGCGCGTAGTGGTGGAACTGCATGGAGTAGATGGCGCGCCCCTCGGTCGCCGAGCGCAGCGACGTGGAGTAGCCGAACATCTCCGCCAACGGAACATGTGCGGTGACCACCTGCATTCCCGCCCGCGGCTCCATGTGGAGGATCTTCCCCCGCCGGGCGGAGAGGTCGCCGATCACGTTCCCCATGAAGGGCTCGGGGGTGATCACCTCGGTGGCCATGATGGGCTCGAGCAGGATGGCGGCCGCCTTCCTCGCCCCCTCCTTGAAGCCGATGGAGCCGGCGATCTTGAAGGCCATCTCGTTCGAGTCCACCTCGTGGTAGCTGCCGTCGAACAGCTCCACTTCCAGATCGACCATGGGGTAGCCCGCCAGCACGCCCCCCTCCACCGCCTCCTCCACCCCCTTGCCCACCGCCGGGACGTACTCCTTGGGGATCGCCCCGCCCTGGATCTTGTTGATGAACTTGAACCCGCCGCCCTGTGCCCGGGGGCGCAGGCGCAGCCAGACGTGGCCGTACTGGCCCCGGCCGCCGCTCTGGCGGATGTACTTGCCCTCCGACTCCACCTCTTTGGTGATGGTCTCCCGGTAGGCGACCTGCGGCTTGCCGACGTTCGCCTCCACCTTGTACTCGCGCCGCATGCGGTCGACGATGATGTCCAGGTGCAGCTCCCCCATGCCGGAGATCACCGTCTGCCCGGTCTCCTCGTCGGTGCGCATGCGGAAGCTGGGGTCCTCGATGGCCAGCCGCTGCAGGGCGACGATCATCTTCTCCTGGTCGGCGGTGCTCTTCGGCTCCACCGCGATGTGCATCACCGGGGCGGGGAACTCGATCTTCTCCAGGATGACGGGCTTGTTCGCGTCGCTCAGGGTGTCGCCGGTGGTGACGTTCTTCATCCCCACCACGGCGGCGATGTCGCCGGCGTAGATCTCCTCGTTCTCCTCGCGCTTGTTGGCGTGCATGCGCAACAGCCGCCCGATGCGCTCGCGGCGATCCTTGGCCGAGTTGTAGACGGCGTCGCCCGACTTCACGTGCCCGGAGTAGACCCGGATGTAGGTGAGCTGGCCGACGAAGGGGTCGGCCATGATCTTGAAGGCCAGGGCGGCGAAGGGCGCCTTGTCGCTGGTCTCGCGCACCGCGTCCTCGCCCGTCCTGGGCAGCTTGCCGTGCACGGGCGGGATGTCGAGCGGGCTGGGCAGGTAGTCCACCACCGCGTCGAGGATCTTCTGCACGCCCTTGTTCTTGAAGGCGCTCCCGCAGAGCGCCGGGAAGCACTTCATCGCCAGCGTCCCCTTGCGGATGGCGCGCTTGAGCAGGTCGACGGGGACGTCGCCCTTCTCCACGTAGGCGTGCAGGGCGTCGTCGTCGTACTCGGCGACTTCCTCCACCAGCTTGTGGTGGTACTCCTCCGCCTGATTGCGCACGTCCGAGGGGATCTCGAAGGGGACCACCTTCTCCCCCTTCTCGCCCTCGAAGCGCACGGCCTGCATCTCCACCAGGTCGACGATCCCGGCGAACTTCTCCTCCGCCCCCAGGGGAAGCTGGATGCAGACGGGCTTGGCCGCCAGGCGGTCGACGATGGTGCGCACCGACATGAAGAAGTCGGCCCCCACCCGGTCCATCTTGTTGATGAAGCAGATGCGCGGGACCTTGTACTTGTCCGCCTGCCGCCACACCGTCTCGCTCTGGGGTTCGACGCCGTTCACCGCGTCGAAGACGGCGCAGGCGCCGTCGAGAACTCTCAAAGAACGTTCAACTTCGATCGTGAAATCTACATGCCCGGGCGTGTCGATGATGTTGATGCGGTGGCTTTGACGATCCTCGCCCGGCAAGCCG
>DATKAG010000447.1:0-3262 GCA_035498355.1 Myxococcales bacterium
TCGGCGTGGGCCACCACTGCGTCCACCGGGCCCGCCCGGCGCACCGCCTCGGGCGTGACCAGCTCCGGGCAGGCGTGGGCGATGCGGTTGGGGACGAGGAGGAAGCGCGGGTCGTCGCGGTAGCGCGCCCAGCCCACCGGGTGCTCGTGGTGATCGATCCAGATCGCCAGCCGATCGCCCAGGGCCTGGAGGAAGGGGAGGGTGCTCTTCTCGAAGTTGTCGCCGCCCGCGAAGGCCACGTCCACCACCGCCACCCGCCCTTGCTCCGGCGGAGGCGGCAAGCTGCCGGGTTGCTCGACGAAGATCACGCGCACGGCGCACTGTCTTAACCCGTGCGGACCCGGCGCGTCGCCCTCAATCGCCGCTTCCGCGCCCGCTCGGGCGCGGGTTAAGCTGCGCGCTCGCATGCAGAACCTGCGCGACAAGCTCCTCAAGGCGGGGCTGGTGACCGAGAAGCAGGCGCAGGAAGCGGCGCGCGAGCAGCGGCAAGGCTCGTCGAAGAAGATCCACGACCGCGACCGGCAGGTTTCCCAGGAGGAGCGCGAGCGCCAGACGGCGTTCGCCGCCCGCGAAGCCGAGCTGGCGGAGGAGCGGCGCAAGGAGGCGGCGAAGCAGACGGAGGCGCGGATGCAGTCGGAGCGCGCCCGCCGCCTGCGGCAATTGGTGGAAGCGCACCGCATCCGCGAGGCCGGCGAGGTGGGCTTCCACTACGTGCGGCGGAGCGGAAAGATCGGCCGCCTCGACGTCTCGGTCGCCACCCAGAAGCTGCTCGAGCAGGGCGGCGCGGCCGTGGTGGAAGATCCCGGCTCCCCCGACTGCGCCGTAGTCCCCGGCGACGCCGCCCGCCGCATCTACGAAGTCGACCCCCAGGCCATCCGCTTCTGGTTCGGCCCCGACAAGCCCATCGGCTTCTCCGACGCCGGCGAATGACCCTCCCGAACGTCGGAGATCGGGGACACATAACGCAACCCATGCCAAGTGCGACGCGGGCCGTCAGAGTTGGCACGGGGAGTTGCGTATTGTGTCCCCGATCTCCGACTCAGGGCTGGCCGAAGGGGTCACCGTGACGGAAGATGTCGAGGATCTGGGGGTGGGGCTGGTCGGTGCGCAGGGCATCGACCAGGGAGGAGTGGCGGGAGAGGGAGAGGGAGCGGACCAGCTTCATGGTCGGGGTCAGCTCGCCCGTCTCCAGCGAAGGGATCTCCGTCACCAGGGCCACGCGGCGGACGCGCTCGAAGTGGACCGAGGCGAGCAGGTTCGAGGCCTGCAGCGCCTCGACCAGGGCGCGGCGTAACTCCGGCGCCTGGGCCAGGGCCGCCGGGCCCTGGGGAACCTCCAGCCCGCGCCCTTCCAGCCAGCGCTGGGCCGCCGGGGGCGAGATCCAGCAGAGCGCGGTGACGTAGGGCTGCCCCCAGCCGAGGACCAGCGCCTGGTCGAGCAGCGGCGTGGCCGCCAGCATGCGCGCCTCCACTTCGCCGGAGGAGACCTTCTCCCCGTTGGCCAGCTTGAAGACCCCGTCGATGCGGCCGAAGAGCTTCAGGCCCGCGCTTGTCCATTCGCCCAGATCCCCGCTGTGCAGCCACCCGTCGCGCAGCACGCGCGCGCTGTCCTCCGCCCGCTTGCGATATCCGCGCATCACCTGCGGCCCGGACACCAGGATCTCTCCCCGCCCGGAGAACCCCTCCACCGGGTCCAGCGCCACCGTCGTGCCAGGCAAGGGATGCCCCACCACGCCCGCGGAGCGCCGGTCCTCCTTGCGGGTGATGGTCACGCAGGGCGAGGTCTCCGTCAGCCCCCAGCCTTCCAGCACGGGGATGCCGTTCTCCTCCAGCCAGCGGAAGGCCGGCTCGCCGAGCGGGGCGGCAGCGCTGAAGGCGAAGCGGAGCCGGCGCAGCGCCGCCCGCGCCTCGGGGTCCTTCTCCGCCCGGGCGATCATCCCGTTGTAGACGCGGGGAACGCCGAAGTAGACGGTGGGCCGCACCTCGCCCAGGTTCCGGAAGAGCCGGTCCAGGTCGCGCCCGCGGGAGTCGTCGATCACCAAGAGGGCGCGGTGCCAGAGCGCCATCAGGCGCTCGAAGAGGGCGCCGAAGCAGTGGTGCCAGGGCAGGTAGGAGAGGAACACGTCGTCGGAGCCCACGTCCCAGACGGCGGCGATGGCCGCCTGCTGCGAGAGCGCGTTCCCGTGCGTCAGCTCCACGCCCTTGGGGTTCCCGGTGGTCCCGCTGGTGTAGAGTAGCCAGGCCACCTCCCCGGGCTCGCCGCTCTCGCCTTCGTGCACCCCGGCCTCGTCCAGCGCGCGCAGGGGCAGGCCCCGCTCATCCCCCGCGATGGGCTGGCCGTCGAGGACCACGATGTGCTGCACCTGCCGCGCCCGCGAGAGCAGGAGCTGCTGCGCGGCCCCGGCGACGAACGCCACTCGCGCCCCGGAGTCGGAGAGGCAGTGGTGCAGGATCTCCGGCGCGTACCCGGGAAAGATGGGCGCCACGGCAGCGCCCAGCGTCTGCGCCGCCAGCTCGGCGATCAGCATCTCCGGCGAGTTGGGCGAGACGACGGCCACCACGTCGCCCCGGCGCACGCCCAGCGAGGCCAGCCCGGCGGCGAGCGAGCGTCGGCGGGCGTCCAGGGCGCCCCAGAAGAGCGTCTGCCATTTGCCTGAGGAGGCGCGCGCCTGCAAGGCGGCCCGCTCGGGATCGAGCGCGGCCCGCGCGGCGATCATCTCCGGGACCGTGCGGAAGGGCACCTCCGCGAGGGGAGGGCCGCTGATCTGGTGCCCGGGCATGGCCGGCGACTCTACCGCCTCGCCCTCAGGGAGCAAGCGCGGCCTCCTTCGCATTGCCCGATGCAAGTCGGACCTGCGGCACTCCGCGGGGTTGATTCCTGCCGCGGAGTCGAGCGTAATCGCGCGCCCTGGAGGGCTCCATGACCACCAAGTACCTGCTCCGCGAAGACCAGATCCCCCGCTCCTGGTACAACGTCCTCGCCGACCTGAAGACGCCGCCCGCGCCCGTCCTGCACCCGCAGACGCGCAAGCCGGTGGGTCCTCAGGACCTGGCCCCGCTCTTCCCCATGGCCATCATCGAGCAGGAGGTGAGCACCCGGCGCGAGGTGCCCATCCCCGACGAGGTGCGCGACGCGCTGGCCGCCGCGGAGGCGGCGACCGGCCGAGGCCTGTGGGCGGCGGGCATGTGCTCGTACGAGGCCGCTCCGGGCCTGGACCCCTCGCTGGTCGTCCGGACGCGGCGGGCGGGCGACCCGTTCGAGG
>DATKAG010000448.1:0-6018 GCA_035498355.1 Myxococcales bacterium
TTGCCGGAGCGCTGCCGGGGCAGGCTCTGCACCGTGCGCAGACCCTGCCGGTCCGCCACCACCATCTCGCCGGGCTCGATCTCCCTGATGTACTCCGCCTCGATCAGGTCGAGCGCGCAGGTCTCGCTGGCGAACACCGTCGCCCCGCTCTTCAGCTTCCCCAGCACCAGGGGGCGGAAGCCCAGCGGGTCGCGCACCGCCACGATCCCCCGCTCGGTGAGGAAGAGCAGCGAGTACGCCCCGCGCACGCCCGAGAGCGCCGCCAGGATGCGGTCCTCGATGCTGCCCTGGCGCTGGTGGGCGAGGAGGTGGACGATCACCTCAGTGTCGCTGGTGCCCTGGAAGAGGGCGCCCTTCGCCGCCAGCTCGCCGCGCAGCTCCTCGGCGTTCACCAGGTTGCCGTTGTGGGCCACGGCGATCTGGCCGGCGGTGGTGCGCGCCACCATCGGCTGAGCGTTGGAGAGGATCGATTGGCCCGCCGTGGAGTAGCGGGTGTGCCCGATCGCCGAGCTGCCGGGCAGGCTGGCGATGGCCTGCTGGTCGAAGATGTCGGCGACCAGGCCCATCGCCTTGTGCAGGTGGAGATCCGTCCCGTCCCAGGAGGCGATGCCCGCCGACTCCTGGCCGCGGTGCTGCAAGGCGTGGATGCCCAGGTAGGCCAGGTTGGCCGCCTCCGGGTGCCCGAAGACGCCGAACACGCCGCATTCGTCGTGGAGCTTGTCGTCGCCGAGGATGGGCAGTCTCATCGGAAGGCCGAAGGGTACAGGGGCGATGGAGGCGGGGCAACTGCCTGGAACAGTCCGGAAACAGGTCTCATTCAGTAGATGCCGGAACCGTCCGGCAGTCGCCTGCGTACAATCGCCGCATGGACGAGAAAGAAAGCCGGATCGTCGAGGCCCGGCTCAAGCTGCGCGATCGCTTCCTCGGCAGGATGAAGGGGACGCCGGGCGCTTCCGACTCCCGGCCGCTGGGCCACGGGCCGCCCAACCGGCACGGGATGCCCAAGGTCCCCGAAGGGCAGACCGTCACCCAGGGCTGGCCGGTGCTGGACCTGGGCCGCCAGCCCGAGGTCCCCCTCTCCAAGTGGGAACTGATCGTCGACGGCGCGGTAGAGGAGCCGGTGCGCCTCTCCTGGAAGGACTTCCTCGCCTTGCCCCAGGTGAAGGACGTGAGCGACTTCCACTGCGTGACCACCTGGTCGAAGATGGACGTCCAGTGGGAGGGCGTTCAGCTCGGAACAGCCATCGCCCTCGCCCGGCCCAAGGCCGAGGCCACACACGTGATGACGCACGCCTATGACGGCTACACCACCAACCTGCCGCTGGAAGAGGCCCTGAAGGATGACGTCCTGCTGGTGCACTCCGTCGGAGGCAGCCCGCTGCCGGTGGAGCACGGCGGTCCGGTGCGCATCATCACTCCCCAGCTCTACGCCTGGAAGGGAGCCAAGTGGATTCACCGAATCGAGCTTCTGAGCCGCGACCGCCTGGGGTACTGGGAGCTGCGGGGATACTCCAACACCGCGCATCCCTGGCGAAACGATCGCTATTCCTAGCGCTGCTGCTGGCTCCCGCCGCGCCAGCCGCGCGGCAGAACGTGCTGGAGTACGTGCACGAGAAGCTGGCGCAGGATCGCTCGCTCGACGCCGGGTCGCGCGCGGCCCTGGAGACGGCGCTCAAGGATCGCTTCGCCAACTACGGCTTCAACGTGGTCAATCCCGACAAGCCCCAGGACGTGCAGACGCTGCTGCACGTCATCTGCGAGGGCGTCCTCGACCGGGCCGACCCCGCGCGCATCGCCGACGTGGGCTTCGCCGCCTACCGCGCCATCTGGCGGGGCGCGCCCGCCGACGCGGTGGACGGCATCGCCCTCTACGGCTACCAGAAGAAGATCGCCGCCGACACCATCGCCACCTGGGCCAACGGCTACCGCGACGGGATCCAGGGCGGCGTTCCCGGCGAGGTGATGGCCGACGCGGTGCACGAGGCGATGGTGGGCAACTGGCCCGACTCCACCTTCAACACGGTGAAGTGGGGCCTGGTCTCGGCGGCGAAGTCGGGCTGGGACACGCGCCTCTACGCCAGCTACCTCCTGCTGGAGATGCGCAAGGATCCCACCAGGCCGGGCGCGATCCAGGGGCGCATGCAGGGCAAGTTCTCCCAGGCGAAGGCGAGCAAGACCGCGCTGCCGGACCCCGGCTACAAGGGCGCCTTCGCGGTCTCGGTCGCGCCGCCGCCCAAGGTGGCCTGGACGCCCGCACCGCTGCCCAAGGACTGGCACAAGCCACCGCCTCCTCCTCCCCCGCCGGCGCTGCTTCCGGCGCAGCCGGCCATCTGGCCGGGGCTCGAGCACGCGGTGCGCAGCTACCTGGGCACGCCCTACGTCTGGGGCGGCCTGAGCCACGGCGGGATCGACTGCTCGGGCCTGACCATGAACTCGTATCGCGAGGTCTCCATCGGCATCCCCCGCGTTTCCAGGCAGCAGTACGCCACCGGCAGGCCCGTCTTCCAGCTGGAGCTGGAGGATGGAGACCTGGTGTTCTTTGACACCTTGGGCAACGGTGTCTCGCACGTGGGGATGGTGGTGGACGCGAGGAAGCACAAGATCATCCACGCCAGCTCCTCGCACGGCGTGGTGGAGGCGAGCCTGGACGACAAGTACTTCCAGTCGCGCTACCTGGGCGCGCGCCGGGTGGCGCGCTGAAGAAGGCGCTCGCCGCCCTGGCGATCCTGGCGCTGGGCGCGCTCGCGCTCTTCTGCGCGGTGCCGCTCTCCGGCGCCGCCCCGCCGCTCCCCGGCATCGCGGTGCACGGGAGGGTCGCCCTCGAGCTGCTCGGAGTGGGGTCGCTGCAGGCCGGGGCCGGCAAGGCGCGGATCGCGCTCGGGCCGCATCCCATTCTCGCCGGCTATCCGGGCCGCAGGCGGGCGGCGGACGCCGGCGAGCCCGTCTACGCACGGGCCATCGCCTTGCAGGTGGAAGGGCTGCGCGTGCTGCTCGCTTCCGTCGACACGCTGCTCATCCCCGGCGGGCTGGAGGAGGAGGTGCTGCGGCGCGCCCGGCTCCCGCCGCTCACCTGCCTGCTGCTGGCCGCGACGCACACGCATTCCGGGCCGGGCGGCGCCTGGGACAACCTGATCGCGGGCTGGGCCGGGGCCGGGCCTTTCGACCGCGGCCAGCGGGACGCCATGGCCCAGGCCGCCGCCGAGGCGCTCACGCAGGCCATTGGCGCGCTGGGGCCGGCGGAGCTCCTCGTCGCCCGGGAAGACTGGCCGCAGGGACCGGCGCGCGCGCGCAGCATGGGGCCGCTCGATCCCCAGCTCGTCGCGCTGCGGGTGCGCCGGCTCGCCGGCGAGGACGTGGGCACGCTCATCGACTACCCCATGCACCCCACCACCACCCCGCGCTCCGCGAACCGCCTCTCCGCCGACTGGCCCGGCCGGGTGGCCCAGGCGCTCGAGGGAGCGCCGGTGCTGGTGGTGCAGGGCGCGGGCGGCAACGCCACCTGGGACCGCGGCCAGGACGTGGCCGCGGCTGTGGCCAGGGAAGCGGAGCAGCTCCTGCGCAAGGCGGAGCCGGTGCGACACCTGATGGTCGGCTGCCAGGCGCGGATCGTGGGAGTGCCGCCTCCGCAGGCCTCCAGGGCGATCCCCTGGCTCTTGCGGCGCGCGTTCGCCAACGCCGTGGCGCTGGTGCGGGAGCCGGCGTTGATCGAGACGCGCCTGCGCATCGGCCCGCTCGCCCTGGTGGGCGTTCCGGGAGAGCCGGTGGGCGAGCTCGGCCGCCGCATGGCGCCGGAAGTGCTGGTGGGGCTCTCCGACGGATACGCGGGGTATCTGGAAGCCCCGGAGCGCTGGGCGGCGGGCGAGGGCGAGGCGTCGCGCAGCTGGTTCGGTCCCGCCCTGGCCGAGGTGCTTGGGCTATGGTCGCCGCGATGACGCTGGAGATCTCGGCCGAGGTGGCGGCGGCCCTGCGCGAGCGGCGGCCGGTGGTGGCGCTGGAGACCAGCGTGGTGGCGCAAGGGCTTCCCGCTCCGGCGAATCTGGAGTCGGCGCGCCGGTGCGCGGCGGCGGTCCGCGCGCAGGGCGCCGTCCCCGCGGCGGTGGCTCTGATCGGCGGCCGGGTGATCGTGGGGGCGGACGAGGCCGATCTGAAGACCCTCGCCGATCCCGGGCGGAAGGCGGCGAAGGCGGGCTCGCGGGATCTCTCGGCGATGTCTGCCCGAGGCCTGGACGCCGGCACCACCGTCAGCGCCACCTGCGCGGTGGCGGAGCGGGCGGGCATCCGGGTGTTCGCCACCGGCGGCATCGGCGGCGTGCACCGGCGCCTCGATCCCAGGGAGCCGGCCGACGTCTCCAGCGACCTCCTGGAGATCTCCCGGCGCCGCCTCTGCGTGGTCTGCGCGGGGCCGAAGGCCATCCTCGATCTGCCGGCCACCGCCGAGCTTCTGGAGACGCTGGCCATTCCCGTCTGGGGATACGGGACGGGCGAGCTTCCCGCCTTCTTCACCGATCGGAGCGGCATCGCCCTCGAGCACCGCTTCGAGGATGCCTCCTCCGTGGCCGCCGCGCTCCGGGCCCAGTGGGACGGGCTGGGATTGCCTTCGGGCGTGATCCTCGGCGTTCCTCCGCCCTCGCCCTTGCCGCGGGCGGAGATCGAGGGGGCGCTCGCCGACGCATTGGGGAAAGCGGGGGCGCGGCGGCTCCCCGGCAAGGAAGTGACGCCGTACCTGCTCTCCGCCCTGGCGGAGGCAACCGGAGGAAGGACGATGGCCGCGAACCTCGATCTCCTGGAGAACAACGCCCGCGTGGCGGCCCTGGTGGCGCGCGAGCTGGTCCGGACATGATGCGCCGGACCTTCCTGGCGGCGGCCGCGCTCCTTCCCGGCGTCGCCCGGGGAGCGGAGGAGTGGGCGCCGTACTCGCGCACGCTCTTGATCGACGCTTTGGGAGGGCCCGGCATCCCCGGGACGCCGGAGGAGGCGCAGCTCTCTCCGCAGGCGGTGCGCGATGCGGTGGCCTCGGGGCTGACGGCCTGCAACGTGACCGTCGGCTACACCGAATCGCTGGAGGCTTGCGTGGAGGGCATCGGCCGCTGGCAGCGCGAGATCGACCTCCACCCGGACGCCTTCCTCAGGGTCAGGTCCGCCGCGGATCTGGAGACGGCGAAGGCGACGCGGCGGCTGGGGCTGATCTTCGGCACCCAGAACCTGGCGATGATCGGCGGCGAGCCTTCCCGCCTGGGAACGCTGCGCGACCTGGGCGTGCGCATCGTCCAGCTCACCTACAACCTGCGCAACTTGCTGGGCGACGGCAGCATCGAGCCTGCCGACGCGGGCCTCAGCCGGCTGGGCCGCACGGTGATCGGCAAGGTCAACGAGCTTCGCCTCCTGCTCGACCTCAGCCACGGCGGCTACCGGACCATCACCGAGGCCATCGCGGCCTCCTCGCGGCCCTGCGCCATCAGCCACACCGGCTGCGCGGCGATCACCGCCCATCCCCGCAACGTGCCCGACGCGGTGCTGCGCGCGCTGGCGGAGAAGGGCGGGGTGGCCGGCATCTATTTCATGCCCTACCTGCGGGAGAAGGGGCAGCAGACCGCCCAGGACGTCGTGCGCCACCTGGAGCACGCCCTCGAGGTGGCGGGCGAGGACCACGTGGGCCTGGGCACGGACGGGAACATCTCCCCTCTGGTGCTCACGCCCGGGATGCGCCGCGCGCACCGGGAAGAGGTGGAGAAGCGCCGCAAGGCGGGCATCGCCGCGCCCAACGAGGATCCCGACGTGTTCCTCTTCGCCCCCGACCTGAACACTCCGCGCCGCTTCGAGACGCTGGCTTTGCTGCTCAGAAGGCGCGGCCACCAGGACGCGCGGATCGCGAAGATCCTGGGCGAGAACTTCGCCCGCCTGTTCCGCGAGGTCTGGGGGACGGGTTGAAGCCTCGGCCGCCAGCATTCGTGAGCGCCGTCGCAGGGATTGCCGCGTCTTTCGCCTGCCAACAACCCCGCGTCGATCTGGCGCGCGAGA
>DATKAG010000449.1:0-3777 GCA_035498355.1 Myxococcales bacterium
TGCGAGCCCGGGCAGGGCTACGACCTCGTCACCACCACCGACGGGACGGCGGTGCAGTTCAAGGGCGACTGCGTCTTGCAGCCCGAAGACACCTGGGACGTGCGGTACCTGACGAGCCGCTAGGAGGGCGTCCCAGCAACCAGGTGCAGGCACGAGCTCCTTCGCGGGGCGACGAGCTTCCGACCACCTGACGGATCGCATGTCCGCCCGTTCAAGTGCCGGCACATCTTCTCAGGCAGCCCCCGCGAGCTCGCCGTAACGCTTCACCCCCACCCGCAGCATCCCCCACCACGGCTCGGCGACCAGCGGCGGCACGATGTCTGCCCAGGCGGTGGATGAGAAGGGGTCGACGCCAGCAGGCGCGGGGCGGCCGTCCCTCAGGGCGCGCATGCGCCAGTCGTCCAGCACGTAGCGGACTGCGTTTGCCGCCTGCCGCGGGGAGCGGAGCAACTGCGCGTGGTAGCGGTCGGCGAAGACCTGGCCCTTGCGGCCCATCACCTTGTTGAGCGCCCGCGCCATCCGCACCAGCAGGCCCTTGATGGCCCGGCCCAGGGCGCTCTGGTCGGCGGCCTCGACGATGAAGTGGATGTGGTTGCCCTGGATGGAGAAGTGGATCAGCACGATGTCCGCCCCACCAACTCGAACGGGCGGACATGCGATCCGGCAGGTCCCGCGGCGCCGCGCAGCTGCACGGGGCATCGTGACGCAGCCCCACGGACAGCCCTTCCACGGCTCGCGCTGGCGACCCCTGCCCGCCCCGCATCGACTTTCCGGGATGCCTCGCGAAGAAGACCTAGAACGTCCTGATCTTCAAGTCGAACACGTCGGGACGCGCGTAGTGCCCCCCCACGTCCAGGGTGCGCCGCGCCTGCTGCACGCGGGCCAGGTCGCACTCCGCGTAGAGGATCCCCCGCTCGCGCCGCAGGGGACCGGCAGCGATCTTCCCCATCGGGTCCACCACCACGCTCTCGCCGGGGTGCACCCATTCCTCCGGGTCGGGATAGAGCTGGGCCCGGCCCGGCAGCCACTGGGGCATGTCCTTGGCCTGCAGGCAGATGGCCGGCGCCGCCACCCAGCAGCGGGCCTCGCGGGCGATGTGCTGCATGGAGGTGAGCCACCCCTCGCCGTGGTCCCAGGTGGGCGCCACGTAGAGGTCGATGCCCTGCGCGTAGAGCGCCGCCCGGGCCAGCGGCATGTAGTTCTCCCAGCAGACCAGCGCGCCGGTGCGGCCGGCGGGAGTCTCCACCACCGTCAGGCCCGCGCCGTCGCCCTGGGCGTAGACCGTGCGCTCGGGGTTGGTGGGCACCAGCTTGCGGTGGCTGTTGAGGAGGGAGCCGTCGGCCCCGATGGTGACCACCGTGTTGTAGAGCGATCCGTGGGTGCGGTGGAGCTCGTTGATGCCGCAGACCACGGCCACGCCGTGGGTCTTCGCGGCCTCCTGCAGCGGCTGCAGGTCGCCGCGGGAGAGGTCGACAGCGCTGTCCACCAGCCGCTGGTGCAGCTCGGAGATGATCTTCTGGTCGGGCCAGGGGCGCAGACGCCAGATCCAGTCTGGATAGCCGCTGACGAACGACTCGGCGAAGACCACCAGCTTCGCCCCTTCGCCGGCGGCCCGGGCCACGAGCTCGCCGCACCGGGCCAGCGTCGCCGCCCGGTCGAGCCATGCCGGGGCCTCCTGGACCAGCGCGATCTTCGCCATGGGACGCGTAATCGCTCAGGCCCGGGCTTGCGGTCAAGGGCAGGCCGCTTGCGCTTCGATGCGACGCGATGCAGAAGGGGCCGTCCTGGAGGTAGCCATGATGCGCAAGATCCCGTCGCTCCTGGCCGCAGCGCTCCTGCCCCACGCGGTCCGGGCCCAGATCGACACCGAAGCCCTGAAGAAGCAGGCGGGCGAGGCGGGCAAGAGCGCCGCCGGCCAGGCGGAGGAGGCGGCGCGGGGCACGGCGAAGAAGGCCGGAAGCGCGCAGCTGGAGAAGAGCATCAACGACAAGCTGCTGGAGGAGGCGCGCAAGAACCAGTGCGCCTTCAAGAGCGGCTCCGACCAGTTCGAGGGGAACTGCGACGACAAGGTGCAGAACCTCTTCGACGCCCTGGTGGACGCGAAGAAGAAGCTCGCCGGGGCGGGCGTGAGCGGCTTCAAGTTCGAGGTCAGCGGCCACACCGACTCGAGCGGGAAGGCCTCCGCCAACAAGGAGCTGTCGCGCAAGCGGGCGGCGAAGATCGTCAAGGAGCTGGTGAAGAAGGGCATCCCGCAGAAGGAGATCATCGCCGTGGGCAAGGGCTCCACCCAGCCCCTGGTGAAACCGGACGACACGCCGGAGAAGAAGGCGAAGAACCGGCGCTACGAGATCCGGGTCCGCTTGCTGGCGAAGTAGCAGGCCCGGTGCAGGGGGCCCACAGCATCCCACCCCGATGCGCAGTCCCGCCTCGGGGTTCGCACGGATGCTCCCTTGAGGATCACCCGCCGCCTGCTGGTAGCAATGGAAGCGAGCGGAGGGAACGGTCCTGTCCAACCTGCAGCCAGCAGCGATTCTCCGCAGGCCCGCGGTCCTGCTGGTGGATGACGCGAAGATCGTCCTGCGGGTGGTGGAGCGGGCCCTCTCGGAAGCCGGGTTCACGCTCTCGGTGGCCGAGGATGCCGAAGGCGCGCTGGCCCTGCTCGAGGAGCGGCAGTTCGCCTGCGCCCTGGTCGATCGCAACCTGGTGGAGGCGGACGGGCTGGACCTGATCAAGGAGATCCGCTCCCGCCAGCAGCGCTGCGCCTGCATCCTCATGACCGCCTATCCCTCGCTGGAGTCGGCGGTGCAGGCGCTGCGAATGGGCGTGGTCGACTACATCCAGAAGCCCTCGCGCGACTTCGAGCGCATCGTGGACCGGGTGCAGAACGCCATCCGCCTGCACGGCGGCCGCTCGGGCGAGGAAGAGGAGCGCGCCCCGGAGCCGCAGCCAGCGCTGGCGCATGCCGCCGAGAGCCTGGTGTCCGCCTTGCGCGCCCTGGAGACCCAGGTGAAGCCCCGCGCTCGCGCCGCCCTGAACCGCACGCTGGCGGACGCCGAGGCGCACGCCCGGGCATTGCGCAAGCGCTGACGCGCAAGTTCTGCGGCCAAATCGGCGGGCAAGAACACTCGTTGGAGCAGGGATCCGCGGGTTGCCCCTCCGGGGCCGCGGTGGTACGGATGCGCCCCCATGCTCCTGCTCGCGCTCGCTTTGCTCGCGCAACCGGCGCCGCCGACGCCGCAAAGGCCGGCGCCGGGCATCGCCTCCCCCGCCGAAGGGCCGGCGGGCTGGAAGGAGCACTTCGACGATCTCTGGCGCCGCCGGGACGAGCCGGGCATGGACAAGCAGCTGGAGCAGATCGTGCAACAGGCCCTGGCGGTCGAGCCTCGCTCGTTCGAGGCCAACTGGAGGCTCGCTTCCCTCTACAACTGGACGGCCGATACGAAGGAAGGCGAGGAAAAGGCGGCGCTGGGGAAGAAGGCCTGGGAGGCGGGCGACAAGGCCATCGCCGCCGATGATTCCAATGTGCGCGGGCATTACAACGCGGGCGTGGGCATCGGGCTCTACTCCGAGGGGGTGGGGATCATCACCGCCCTCTCCCAGGGCCTGGAGGGCAAGTTCCGCGAGCGCATCCTCGCCGCCCTGAAGATCGACAAGGACTACCTCGACGGCGCGCCCCAGGTGGTCTGGGGCCGCTACTTCTTCAAGCTCCCCTGGCCCAAGCGCGACGTGGGCCAGGCCACCAAGGTGCTGACGGAGGCCGTGCGCAGCCATCCGTCG
>DATKAG010000450.1:0-7933 GCA_035498355.1 Myxococcales bacterium
CCAGTCGTCGATGATGATGGGCCCGGGCGGCATCTGCGAAAGGCACTGCTGGACGATGCGGTGCGACTGGCGGATTTCCAGGAGGCGGAGGATGTAGCGGTCGTAGGTGTCGCCGGCCGACCCCAGCGGCACCTCGAAGTCCATCCGGTCGTAGACCGAATAGGGATGCGCCTTGCGCACGTCGTAGTTCACCCCGCAGGCGCGCAGGCAGGGACCGGTGAAGCCCCAGTCGATGGCCTCGTCGGCGCCGATCACCCCGATGCCCCGGGTGCGGTCGACGAAGATGCGGTTGCGGGTGAGCAGGGTGTCGATCTCGTCGGTCAGCTCCAGCACCCGGGGAAGGCAGTCGCGCAGCTTCTGCTCCCAGCCCGGAGGCATGTCAGTGGCCACGCCCCCGATCCGCGTCCAGGAGACCGTCACCCGGGCCCCGCAGAGCTCGGCGATGCGGTCCCAGAGCAGCTCGCGGGCCTCCATGGCGTAGAGGAAGACGGTGAAGGCGCCCAGCTCCAGCCCGATGGCCGCCACGCAGGTGAGGTGGTCGCAGATGCGGGAGATCTCCCCGCCCAGCACGCGCAGGTACTCGGCGCGCTCGGTGGGCCGCAGGCCGATCAGCTTCTCCACCCCCATGATGTAGCCGGTGTTGTTGAGAATGGGGGAGACGTAGTTCAGCCGGTCGGTGTAGGGGAGCACCTGGTGCCAGGTGGAGTTCTCCGACGACTTGGAGAAGCCCCGATGGAGGAAGCCGATCTCCGGATCGACGTTGACGATGGTCTCGCCGTCCAGCGTCACCGTCATGCGCACGGTGCCGTGCATCGCCGGGTGCGAGGGCCCCAGGTGCACCGTCATCAGGGAGGTGGGGATCTCCGCCTCGAGCGCCAGCGGATCCTGGTCGTGAGCGGGCTCAGTCATAGGTGCTCGGATCCACGTTCTTGCGCCCCACGTGCGTCTGGCTCATGGGCACGCCGGCGCCACCCGGGCCGGGGCCGGGGCCGCGCACCAGGTCGGGGAAGTCCAGCTCGGGGACCAAAGGCTGCCGCTTGCGCACCGGGTAATCCTTGCGCAGCGGGTGGCCGACGAACTCCGGGTACAGCAGCAGCCGCTTGAGGTTCGGGTGCCCGGTGAACTGGAAGCCGAACATGTCGAAGAGGTAGCGCTCCCACCAGTCGGCGGTCTTGTAGAGCGAGGCGATGGAGGGCAGCTTGACGTCGTCGCTGCGCAGCTCCACCCGCACCCGGAGCGCGTGCTTGCGGGTGATGGAGTAGAGGTTGTAGGCGACGTAGTAGCGCGGCTCCCCCCTGGGCTTGTTCTGCACCTCGTACGCCGGGGCCTCGATGGAGGCCAGGGCGCCGCCGCCGGTGTTCTCCGTCCGGTACGTGAGCAGGTCGACGCCGGCCATCTGCCGCAGGAGCTTCAGCCCGGCCTGCGGGTCGTTGCGCAAAAACGACATCACCTCGACCAGCGCTTCCCGCTTGACGGTGACCACGTCGTCGCCGCGGTGGGTGTGGGAGGAGACCACCGCGTCGGGGAACTTCTCCCGGACCAGGTCGATGAGCGCTTGCGACATTCGCTACTTCCCCAGGAGCTTGCCGAGGAAGCTCCGCCTCTGCGTTTGCGGCTGCACGTCGGGCGCCTTCTCCAGGCTCTTCAGCCGGTGCCGCTGGGACTGGATCTTCTCCTGCAGGATCTTCAGCCCGTCGAGCACCTGCTCGGGGCGCGGGGGGCAGCCGGGGACGTAGAGGTCCACGGGGATCACCCGGTCGGCGCCCTGCAGGGTGGCGTAGTTGTCGTAGAAGCCGCCGGAGCTGGCGCAGACGCCGAAGGCCATCACCCACTTCGGCTCGGTCATCTGCTCGTAGACCCGCTTGAGCACCGGCGACTGCTTGACGTTGATGGTGCCGACGATGAAGAGGAGATCGGCCTGGCGCGGGGAGAAGCGGGGGAACTCGGCGCCGAAGCGGGCGATGTCGTAGCGGCCCGCCATCATGCTCATGTACTCCATCCCGCAGCAGGCCGTGACGAAGGGGTACTGGAAGATGGAGTTCTTCCGCGCCCAGCCCAAGAGGTCGGAGACGCCCTTCTCGAAGAAGCCGATGGCCTCGTCCAGCCGGGTGGCCAGCACCGGGATCTGGTCCTCGTCGCGGCCCAGGCGCGGCGACTCCGGGACGTTCCCCTCCGGCTTGAGGATGGGGAGGCGGTACTGGGCGTCGCTCACGCGGAGAACTCCAGGGCGCCCTTGCGCCAGACGTAGAGCAGCCCGATGGCCAGGGTAGCCATGAAGGAGAGCATCTCGAAGTAGGCGAACCAGCCCAGCCCCTCGCCCGAAAGGTCGCGGAGCAGCGCGCTCCAAGGGTAGATGAACACGCTCTCGATGTCGAAGACGATGAAGAGCAGCGCCACCAGGTAGAACTTCACCGAGTGCCGGGCGTGGGGAGAGCCGGTGGAGGGCGAGCCGCACTCGAACGCGGTCTCCTTGACGGCGGTGATGCGCCGCGGGCCCAGCACGGTGGCGAGCACGCCGATGGCCACGCAGAGCACTCCGGTGAGCAGCAGGAGCACCAGGACGGGGACGTAGGGAGAGAGGTAGTCCATCGTCAGGGCGGCGTAATATCCGTGGGGGGAAGGGGTGTCAACGCGCTGCATCGTGCGCTGCTCAGAGGAGTTCCCCCAGGTTCTGCGGCGTGATCCGCCGCTCGCCCCGCTCGATCTCGTGCACCTGCTCCACCAGCTTGCGGTTGAGCGGCCCGTCGATCAGCGCGTTCAGGTCCTCGACGCCGGCGCTCCGGCCCTGCTGCAGGCGGGCGATCAACCCGGACTTCTGCCTGGGGCGCATGCGGGAGGCGAACCAGAGGACCAGGTGGGCGAGCAGCGCGGGCACGGCGACCAGGAGATCCGGGCGCACCCCCGCCACCGGCTCGAAGCGCACCTGCTTCGCCTTTCCCGCCTCCACCGCCTCGCGGATGATGCGCAGGGCCAGCGAGCGGACCTCGCGGCTCGAAGCCATCTCGCCCAGGGAGAGCCCGGTGACCGCGCCCAGGGTGGACATGGCGCAGTTCATCGCCAGCTTGCTCCAGCGCGCGCCGGCGAGGTTGGTGGTGACGTACACGGGGAAGGCGTGGTTGAGGACCAGGCGGGCGTGCTCCAGGCGGGGCGAGCTTCCTCCCAGGATGAAGGCGCCGCCCCCGGTGAGCACGTACTCGCCGGGCTCCACCATGGTGGCCGACCAGCCGATCACCGCCCCCAGCGTGCGCTTGGCCCCCACCAGGCGGGCGACGCGCTCCTCGGGAAAACCGTTCTGCAGGCAGACCACCGCCCCGTCCGCCTTGAGCAGAGGGATGGCCGGGGTGAGGGCGCGCTCGATCTCCGTGCTGCGCACGCAGAGGAGGATCAGGTCGTACTCGCCCTCCGGCAAGAGGGCGCCCACCTTCGCCTTGGGGAACTTGCGGGCGATGACGTCCTCGTGCCTGCCCGCGGCCAGGCTGACGTCCAGCCCGCTGTCCAGGAGGCGCTGCGCGGTGATGCCGCCGATGGCGCCCAGTCCGATCACCCCGATCCGCATGGGGTGCCATTTCTGCTATGAGCCCGCTCCATGCACAAGGACTTCGAGGACAAGGTGGCGCTCGTCACCGGCGCGTCCCGGGGAATCGGCCGCGCGGCCGCCGTCCGCCTGGCGGAAGGGGGGGCGAAAGTGGCCCTCGCCTACGCCGGGAACGACGCGGCGGCGAACGAGGCGAAGGCCGAGTGCGAGAAGGCGGGGGCGGCCGGGGTGGCGCTCCTCAAGTTCGACGTGGGAGACGCCGCGGCCTGCGCCAAGGCGGTGGACGAGGCGGTGGACAAGCTGGGCGGCCTGCACGTCCTGGTGAACAACGCCGGCATCTCCATCGACGGCCTGATCCTCCGCTACAAGGCGGAGGACCTGAGGCGCATGCTGGACGTGGACCTCGCCAGCGCCTTCCACCTCTGCAAGGCGGCGGTGCGGCCGATGATGAAGCAGCGCTGGGGGAGCATCGTGAACCTCACCAGCGTGGTGGGCGAGCAGGGCAACGCCGGGCAGACGGTGTACTCGATGGCCAAGGCGGGGCTGATCGGGCTCACCAAGTCGCTGGCCCGGGAGCTGGGGAGCCGGAACATCCGGGTGAACGCGGTGAGCCCGGGGTGGATCGAAACGGACATGACCAGGGACCTGCCCGAGGCGGCGAAGAAGGCCATGGCGGAAGGCGCCGCCCTGGCCCGGGCGGGAACGGCCCGGGAGGTGGCGGAGGCCATCGCCTTCCTCGCCTCGGACCGGGCATCGTTCGTCACCGGGGAAGTGCTGCGGGTGAACGGCGGCCTCTACATGTAGATGCCCATGGCGCAGAGGGCGGAAGAGCGGCTGTCCGGATTCATCGGCAAGTTCGCGCCCGAGGTGGCGAAGCTGATCCGCTCCGCGCGCCGGAAGATGCGCCGGCGCCTGCCCAATGCCGTCGAGCTGGTCTACGACAACTACAACTTCTTCGTCATCGGATACGGGCCCAGCGAGAAGCCCTCGCAGGCGATCTTCTCCCTCGCCGCCCAGGCCAGGGGCGTGGCCCTCTGCTTCCTCCAGGGAGCGAAGCTTCCCGACCCGAAGAAGATCCTCCGGGGCAGCGGGAACGTGGTGCGCAACCTCCGCCTGGAGAGCGCCGCCACCCTGGACCGGCCGGAGGTGGAGGAGTTGATCGAGGCGGCGCTCGACCGGGCCAAGGTCCCCATGGACCCGGGCTCGAAGCACCAGCTGATCATCCGCTCCGTCTCCGCCAGGCAGCGGCCGCGGCGCAAGGATCGCTGAGACAAGCTCCGACGACCTGCGTCCCCCTCCCACCGGCGCCGGGATCCTCCCGGCCCGAGCGAAAGGGGCTTCATGTCGTTCGTCAGGATGCTGGCGGGGACCGTCGCGGCCCTGCTGCTGGGAGCGGGGCTGGGCGCGCGGGCGGACGAGACGGACAAGACGGGCGAGGACGGCGAGCAGTTCCTCCGCGCCTTCAACTGGGACGGCAAGGAGCTGACCCTGGCCTTCGAGGTGGACTTCCTCCGGGAGAAGCTGGGGCGGGCGCACCACATGAAGCTCGGGTCCA
The DNA here is from genome assembly GCA_035498355.1 of Myxococcales bacterium. Lineage (GTDB taxonomy): Bacteria > Myxococcota > Myxococcia > Myxococcales > 40CM-4-68-19 > 40CM-4-68-19. Next base: position 5,091 of record DATKAG010000450.1, read on the forward strand.
AGGCGCTGAAGCTGGCGTTCCAGGATGCTCGCTAGCGCCCTCGCCGCCGTCCTGCTGCACATCTTCCCCGCGCCGGACGGCTCGGTGCTCGACGTCCAGGGGATGCGGACGCGGCTCTCCAGCTACACCACCGGGAAGGTCACGCTCCTCAGCCTCATCTATACGAAGTGCGGCGACGGCAGGGGCTGCCCGCTGGCCACCTTCCAGATGAAGCAGCTCAAGCGCCGCCTCGACGTCGAGCCCGGGCTGGGCGAGCGGGTGCGCCTGGTCAGCCTGAGCTTCGATCCGGAGAACGACACGCCCGGGGTGATGCGCGCGTACGCCGCGCGCCATCGCGCCGGAGAGGGACCCATCCCCTGGCACTTCCTCACCACCCGCTCCCGCGCGCGGGTGCGGCCCATCCTCGAAGGCTTCGGCCAGGACGTGTGGAGGAATTCCGATCGAGGCGGCTCGCTCTCGCACGTGCTCAAGCTCTTCCTCATCGACCGCGAGGGCTCGGTGCGGGAGATCTACAGCACCTCGTTCCTCGAGCCGGAGGCGATCCTCGGCGACGTCCGCGCTCTCCTGGGCGAGGAAGGCTCCACGCGGGCGCAGGCGGCCCGGTAAACGGGACGGGTGTCCGCTTCCGGGACGCCCCGTCCCGCCTTTGGCCACCCGGGGGAGCGCTTCCCCCGGGCCCGGGGTGGCACGGGGCTGGCACGGCCGGGGCGCATGGGAAGCCTCGCCCGGGACCTGAAGCTCGCCCTGCGATCGCTGCGGCGTGCCCCCACCTACGCCCTGGCCGCCATCGCCGCGCTCGCCCTCGCCATCGGGGCCAACACCGCTCTCTTCAGCCTGATCGAAGCGACGCTCTTGCGGCCCTATCCCTATCCCAACCCCGAGCGGCTCTTGCTGGTGCGCGAGTCGACCAAGGGCTTCGGCGACTCGTCCGTCGCGTACCCCAACTACCGGGATTGGCGGGCCCAGAGCCAGGCGTCCTTCAGCGGGATGGCCGCATTCCGCCGGGACAGCCTCAACCTCACCGGCGCGGGCGATCCCGAGCGGCTGTCGGCGCGCATGGTGGGCGCCGACTTCTTCGACGAGCTGGGGGCGAGGCCGCTTCTGGGGCGGACCTTCAGCGAGAGCAACGACGCCCCCGGCGTTGCCCGCACGGTGGTGCTGGGCAACGCGCTCTGGCAGAAACGCTTCGCCTCCGATCCCCGGATCGTGGGCCAAAGCGTCACCCTGGGCGGCGACAGCTACACGGTGATCGGCGTCCTGCCGCCCGGCTTCCGCTTCCTGGTGGCGGCCGACATCTTCGTCCCCATCGGGCTGTGGGCCGATCAATTCAAGGACCGCGACACGCACCCGGGCATCAGCGTGCTCGCGCGCCTGAGGCCGGGCGTGAGCATCGACCAGGCGCGCGCGGCGCTCTCGGCGGTGGCCGGGCGGCTGGAGAAGGAATACCCGCGCACCAACAGCGGGCACGGGGTGCGGGCGAAGACCCTCCAGGAGGATCAGACGGAGGACTTCCGCTCCGCCCTCTTCATCCTCTGGGGCGCCGTCGGCCTGGTGCTGCTCATCGCCGCCGCCAACGTGGCAAACCTCTCCCTGGCCCGGGCCGCCGCCCGGGCGCCCGAGCTGGCCATCCGCTCGGCGCTGGGAGCGGGGCGAGGGAGGATCGCCCGGGAGCTGCTCACCGAGAGCGTCCTGCTCTCCGTGGCCGGGGGGGCCTGCGGGGTCCTGCTCGCGGTCTGGGGGCTCGACGCGCTCTTCCCCTTCATCCCCGAGATCCTCCGGCGCAACGCCGAGGTGCGGATCAACGGATCCGTGCTGGCGTTCACGCTCGGCCTCTCCGTCCTCACCGGGCTGGCCTTCGGCGTCCTCCCTGCTTTGCGCGCCTCGCGGCCCGACCTGGAGGGCCTCTTGCGCGACAGCCACCTGACCGACCCTCGCTCCCGCCGCCGGCTGCGCAGCGCCCTGGTGGTGGCGGAGATCGGGCTCTCGCTCATGCTGCTGATCGGCGCCGGGCTGCTCCTGCGCAGCTTCGCCAACGTCTCCCGGCTGGACCTGGGGTTCCGCTCCGAAGGCATGCTCACCCTGCAGCTCTCGCTGCCGCCCTCGCGCTATCCCGACGGCAAGGCGGAGATCCGCTTCGAGCAGGAGCTGCGACGGCGGGTGAGCGCACTGCCGGGGGTGCGGGCGGTGGCGGTGGCGCAGTCGATGCCCCTGCACGACGACAACAGCACCGGCGGCTTCTGGGTGGAGGGGCAGCCCCGGCCCCGGCCGAACGAAGGGGTGAACTCGATGCAGTACTCCGCCACCCCGGGATTCCTCGAGGCCATGGGCGCGCGCCTGCTCAAGGGGCGCGACCTGCGCGACGACGACGACATGCACGCGCCGGCGATGCTGATCGACGACGCGCTGGCTCGCAAGCTCTTCGGCACCGAAGACCCCCTCGGGCACCACCTCTCCTTCCCCCCGGAGGAGGTGGGCAACCTGCGCGGGCCGGAGATCGTCGGCGTCTTCGGGCACATGGTGCAGTTCGGCCCGGGCGCGCAGGACAACATCGCCGCCGGGATGATCCTCCCTTACGCCATCACCGCGGAGATCGCGCCCCAGTGGCACCGGGCCATCACCCTGGCGGTACGCACCGGGGGCGACCCGGCGCAGCTCTCCGGCGCGGTCCGTCGCGAGACCCTGGCCCTCGACCCGGAGCTGGCCGTCTACGACGTGAAGACCATGGAGAGCGCGGTGGACGAGTCGCTCGCCGGCCGCAAATTCAGCCTGGTGCTGCTCGGACTCTTCGCCGCGGTGGCCCTGGCCCTGGCCGCGGTGGGCATCTACGGGGTGATGAGCTACGG
>DATKAG010000451.1:0-31315 GCA_035498355.1 Myxococcales bacterium
ATCCCATCTACTACGACAGTACCTACTACCTGGTGCCCGACCGCGGGGCGCAGAAGCCTTACGCGCTGCTGGCGGCGGCGATGAAGCGCACCGGGCGGGTGGGGATCGCCCGCTTCGTCCTGCGCACGCGCCAGTACCTGGCGGCGGTGCGGCCGATGGGGCAGGCGCTGGCCCTCTCCACCATGCTCCATGGGGACGAGGTGGTCGCGCAGGACGACCTGGAGGGCCTGCCCGACACCAAGGCGCGGCCCGGCGAGCGGGAGCTGAAGATGGCCGAGCAGCTCATCGGCTCGCTGGCGGCGGAGTTCGACGCCGGAAAGTACAAGGACGACTACCGCAAGCAGGTGCTGGCCCTGCTGGAGCGCAAGGCGGAGGGCGAGGAGATCGTCGCCGAGGAGCCGGCGAAGGAGCCGCGCGGCAAGGTGGTGGATCTGATGGAGGCGCTGCAGAAGAGCCTCGCGGCGGCGAAGGGCGGCGAGGAGCGCGAGGGCCACGAGCGCGGACAGATCCGGCAGCGGCCGCACGCGGCGGCGCGCACCGTCCGCGTCAACGAGGGACGTTCACGTCGCCGTCCACGTTGAGGTCAACGACCAGGTCAACGCAACGTCAACGCAAAGAAAGGCGGCTTCGCGACGCGAAGCCGCCCCGACCTGGCCGAGCCCCCAAAAAGAAACGTCAGACTGCAGCCCCGCGGCGAAGCACCGCGAAGATCAGGCTGATGATGGCGAGCACCAGCAGGATGTGGACCCAGGCGCCCATGGTGGTGCCGGACACCAGCCCGAGCACCCAGAGCACGAGCAGGATCACGGTGATGGTCCAGAGCATGCTGTACCTCCTTTCCGGCAAAGGTAGGTCCCGCACCTCCGTGCGGCGAGCGTGCCGGCGGGGGGACGCGCGAGCGGGCGCTCGGCAGTACCCCGACCGGGGCGCGGTGATTTCGACCGGGAACGGCGAGCGCTACGGCGAGCCGGGCGGCCGAGGAGCCAGCAGCGGAAGCTAGTCGACCTACGCTGAGCAGCGCAGCGACGAGGCCGTCCGGCGCAGCCCGGCGATCGTCGTTCGCAGGTATCAACGCGTCCCGGCCGGGGTACAAGGTCGGAGCCTGCGCACAGAAAGGCCCTTGAAGCGCACAGAGGGCTGCATGGCATTTTCCAGCCGCCGTGCTGCGCCGATCGCTCCGCACATCGATGGCCGAGGGAGCGCTCGCCGAGCTCGTCGCCGCCTGCACCACCTCCGGGGTGCTCACCGCCTGGGCGCTGTATCTGGAGATGTCGCCGCTGCTCATCGGGCTGCTCGGGGCCCTCCCGGTCTCCGCCCAGCTGGTGCAGCTTCCCGCCTCCTGGATCACCCGCCGCTTCGGGGCGCGCCGGGCGGCGCTCTGGACCCTGGGCGTGGCCCGGCAATCGGCGCTGGCGCTCGTCGTCCTCCCCTTCCTTCCCGCCCCGCTGGCCCGCAAGCAGCAGGTGTTCCTCGCCTGGGCGTTCTTCGCCGCCGCCCTCAACGTGATGGGCAACAACGCCTGGACCTCCTGGATGGGAGACCTGGTCCCGGGCCGCGTGCGGGGGCGGTACTTCGGCCAGCGCAATGCGCTCTGCGCCCTCGCCGCCACCGGCGCCTCGCTGGCGGCGGGCGTGGCGCTGGACGCGGGCCGCACCCACGGCGATGCGGGGCTGGCGCTCAGCCTGCTCACGCTCCTCTCCTGTGCCGCCGGCGCCGGCACCAGCGTGCTGCTGGCGCGCCAGCACGAGCCTTCCCACGCCAGCCCGCCCCGGGCGACGCCGCTGCGCGAGGCGATGGCTCCGCTGCACGACTCGCGGGCGCGCAACCTCCTCGCCTTCCAGGTGGTCTGGAGCGCCGCCGGAGGAATCGCCGCCGCCTTCTACCCGCTGCACATGATCGGCAACTTGAGGATGGGCTTCGCCCGCATGGCCATCTACACGGCTGCGGTGGCCGCCTTCCGCATGCTGGCCGCTCCGCTCTGGGGCCGGGTCCTGGACCGGGGCGGGGAACGCCGGGTGCTGGCGATCAGCGCCTTCGCCCTCAGCTTCTCCCCGCTGCTCTGGATCTTCGCGGCCTACGGCCGCCTCTGGCCCCTGGCGCTGGACGCGATGATCAGCGGGGGAGCCACCGCCGGTCTCTCGCTGGCCACCTTCTCCCTGCCCCTCGCGCTCTCCCGCCCGGCCACGCGCTCCTTCTACGTCGGCGCGCTGGCAGCGGCCTCCGGCCTGGCCGCGGGACTGGGTTCGGGGGCGGGCGGCGCCCTGGTGCGGTTCCTGCCCGACGCCTGGTCGCTGCTCGGGCGCCCGCTGATCGCCGCGCACGCCCTCTTCCTCGTCGGGGCCGCGGCCCGCTTCTGCGCCGCCGGTCTCGCCCTGCGGGTGGAGGAGCGGGCGCCTGCGGAAGTGCTGCCGATGCCGCTGCGCGCCGGACCGGAGCGTGCGAAGCTTTCGGCGTGACCTGGGATTGCCAGGCCTGCGGGGCCTGCTGCTGCAATACCGACGAGAACCGCGCCGAGGCGTATGTCGACTACGTCGAGGTCACTCCCCGCTCCCCCCTCGGCCGGCGCCCTTCACTGCTCCGCCGCCTGACGGTGATCAACCAGGCCGGGGAGCGGCACATGAAGCTGCGGGGGAGGGAGCAGCGCTGCGTCGCCCTCGAAGGCCGGCTGGGAGAGCGCGTCTTCTGCTCCATCTACCCTGTGCGCCCCGCCGGCTGCCGGAGGGTCAAGCCCGGGTCCGCCGAGTGCCGCCGGGACCGCCGGGAGCGCGGGATCGGATAGGATGCCGCCCTTTCCGCAGGGGGTATCCCACATGCGCAAGCTCCTTCCGCTCCTCGTCGCCGCCGCCGCCCTCGCCGATGCGCCCAAGCCGCCCTCTACGGAGGAGGCCCTGGTGGCCACCCCCGATTCGGCGAAGTTCATGGATTCCACCACGCCGAACTCGCCCAAGGGCTCCCAGGCGGCGATGGTCGGCGTCGATCCGCACACCAAGGGCGCCACCGCCTACGCGAAGACACCCGCGGGCACGGGGCTGCCGGCCCACTGGCACTCGCACGCCGAGTACACCGTGCTCCTCTCCGGGAGCGGCAAGCTGATGCTGGCCGACAAGGAGCACGAGGTAGGCCCCGGCGCCTATTTCGTGATCCCCGCCAAGACCGTGCACCGTTTCACCTGCGGCACGGGCGGCGACTGCCTGCTGCTCACCCGGCGCGGCGGGCCCACCGACTACAACTTCGTCAAGTAGCTGAGAGGAACGCCATGAAGCGCCTCCTTCCGCTCTTCGCCCTCTGCTTCGCCTGCAAATCCGCCCCGGCTCCCGCTCCCGCGGCCGCCGCTCCCGCCGCGGCCAAGGCGCCCAACCCCTTCCAGGCGCTGGTGGACGCGCCCGACCGGAGCGAGACCGACCGGAAGCTGGATCCGGGCCGCAAGCCCGTCGAGACCCTCGAGTTCCTCGGCGTGGCGCCGGGCATGAAGGTGGAGGACGTGGGGGCGGGCACCGGCTACACCACCGAGCTTTTGGCGCGCGCGGCGGGCCCCTCGGGCGCAGTCTACATGCAGAACGATCCGCGCTGGCTGCCGTTCCTCAAGGACGCCCTGGCAGAGCGCTTCACGCACCCGGCGATGAAGGGCGTGATCCGGGCCGAGGTCCCCTTCGACGACCCGGTGCCGCCGGAGGCCAAGGATCTCGACCTGGTGGTGATGAACGTCATCTACCACGACATCGCCAACATGCCGGTCGACCGGGTGCGGATGAACCAGATCATCTTCAACGCCCTGCGCCCCGGCGGGGCGTACGTGGTGATCGACTCCAGCGCCAAGGACGGCAGCGGGCTCTCCGCCACCCAGACCCTGCACCGCATCGATCCCGCGGTGGTGAAGGAGGAGGTGGAGAAGGCCGGCTTCCAGCTCGCGGGCGAAGGGAACTTCCTGAGGAACCCGGAGGACACGCGCGACTGGAACTCCTCTCCCGGAGCGGCCACCAAGCTGGGCAAGCGCGGGCAGAGCGACCGGTTCGCCCTGCGCTTCGTCCGTCCCCAGGGCGCAAAGGCGCAGCTCGTCCCGCCCCACCTCCGCCTGCCCGCCGGCGTGCGCCCGAAGAGGGTGACGGCGGAGCTGACCATCGACCCGGACAAGGACGAATTCGCGGGGACGGAGGAGATCGAGCTCTCCGCCGACCAGCCCCTCCCGGTGCTTTGGCTGAACGCGGACCTGATCCGCATCGACGGCACCGAGCCCGCTTCCACCGTCATCCCCGCTTCCCGCTCCATCGCAGGGCTGCAGTTCGAGCAGCCGCTTCCGGCGGGGGAGGGCAAGCTGGTGATCCACTGGACCGGCAAGCTCTCCCGCACCGACGGCGAAGGCGCCTTCCGCCAGGAGGAGAACGGCCGCTGGTACGTGCTCACCCAGGGCGAGCCGCTGGGGATGCGGCGCATCTTCCCCTCCTTCGACGAGCCGGAGATCAAGATCCCCTGGCGCGTCTCGCTGCGCGTTCCCGCGGCGGACGCGGCGTATTTCAACACGCCCGTGGAGAGCGTCGAGCCGGCGGGGGAGATGAAGCTGGTGCGCTTCGCGGAGACGAAGCCCTTGCCTAGCTACCTGCTGGCGTTCGGGGTGGGCCCCTTCGATCGGGTGGACGCGGGGAAGGTGAAGACCGGCGAGCCGGTGGGAATCGTGGTCACCAAGGGGAAGGCGGCCTGGGCGAAGTACTCGGCGCAGTCGTCGCCGAAGCTGATGGATCTGCTGGCCGGCTGGTTCGGCATCCCCTTCCACTATCCCAAGCTGGACCTGATCGAGGTTCCCCTGGGGGGCGGAGCGATGGAGAACCCCGGGCTGATCACCTTCAACCAGCGGATCAACCTGGCCAGGCCGGGCGAGGACACCCCGCAATTCCGCAGGCGGGCCGCCGGCGTGCAGGCGCACGAGTTCGCCCACCTCTGGTTCGGCGACATGGTCACCATGCGCTGGTGGGACGACATCTGGCTGAACGAGGCGTTCGCCACCTGGATGACCTTCCACGCCCTGGATGCCTTCCAGCCTTCCTGGGAGGTGCCGGCGGAGCGGGCCGCCTCCATGCAGCGGGCGATGGCCGCCGACCGGCTGCTCTCCGCCCGGCGCATCCGCCAGCCCATCCAGAGCGAGGGCGACATCAAGACCGCCTTCGACTCCATCACCTACCAGAAGGGCGCCGCGGTGATCCGGATGTTCGAGGAGTACGTGGGCGAGGAGGCGTTCCGTTCCGGCGTCCAGGCGTATTTGAAGACGCACGCGGACGGGAACGCCACCGCCGCCGATTTCCTCGCCGCCATCTCCCAGGCCTCGGGCAAGGAGGTGGGCGCGCCCTTCTCCACCTTCCTCGACCAGGCCGGGCTTCCGCTGGTGAAGGTGAAGGTCTCCTGCGATGGCGGAAGAGGCCGCGTCGAGCTGTCCCAGTCGCGCTTCGTCCCCCTGGGCGCGGCGCTGGGCCCGGTGGCCCCGCAGACCTGGCAGATCCCCGTCTGCCTGCGCACGGACAAAGGCAAGACCTGCACCCTGCTCGCGGCGGAAACCGGCGCTGTGGATCTCGCGGCCTGCCCGCGCTGGGTGGTGCCCAACGCCGGCGCCTCCGGCTACTACCGGGCGGCGCTGGAGGAGGACCAGGCGGCGCGGCTGACCAAGGAGGTGGCGCGCCTGACCGTGCCCGAGAAGATGGTCCTCTTCTCCGACACGGTGGCGGCCGCAGAGGCCGGGGCGGGAGAGCTGCCCCGGGCCTTCGAGCTGGCCCGCGCGCTGGCCAACGATCGCGACCGGCACGTGGTGGAGGCGCTCATTCCCGCCCTGGTGTTCCCCCACAGCCACCACTTCTTCCCCGCGGAGCTCCTGCCCAGGTACGCGGCCTTCGTGCGCGAGACCTTCGGCCGCCGCGCCCGGGCGCTGGGATTCGCGGAAAAGAAGGGCGAGCCGGACGATGCGCGCATCCTCCGCCCCGAGCTGCTGGAGCTGGCGGGCGACGAGGGACAGGACGAGCAGATCCGCGCCCAGGCGCGGAAGGTGGCGGATCGCTGGCTGGCCGATCACCGCGCCACCAGCCCGGAGCTGGCCTCGGTGGCGATGCGCCTCTCCGCCCTGGCCGGCGACGCCGCGTTCTACGAGAAGCTGCACGCGGCGGCGAAGGGGGAGAAGGACCGGACCCACCGGCAGAGGATCCTGGACGCCCTGGGGTCGGTCCGCGACCCGGCGCTGGCCGGCAAGGGCTACCAGATCGCCATGGGCGACGAGTTCGATCCCCGCGAGTCCATCGCCCTGCTCTGGAACCCCTCCAGGGCGCCCGAGACGCGCGAGGGGGCGGTCAAGTTCGTGGAGGAGAACTTCGACGCCATCGTCGCCCGCATGCCCCGCGACTACGGCGCCTACATCGCGGGCATCGCCGACGGGCTCTGCGACGCGGGCCAGCAGAAGGAAGCGGAGGACTTCTTCCGTCCCCGCGCCCGCCAGTTCCCCGGCGGCGACCGCCACGTCGCCCAGACGCTGGAGGGAATCCGCCAGTGCGTCGCCTTCCGCGCCAGGGCGGGCCCGGCGCTGGCGACGTGGTTGGCGGGGGAGCCAAAGCACGCATTACGTTGACGTGGACGATCACGTCTGCGTCCACGATCACGTTTTACCCAGCACTTCCTCCAGCCTCTCCTGAAGCTCGCGCGCCCGGAAGGGCTTCTGCAGCCAGCGCACCCCGGGCTCCTCGAGGAAGGCCTGGCCCGCCTTGGTGCTGGCTCCGCCCGTGAGCACCAGCAGGCGGGAGGGCAGGGCCGGGTCGATGCGGCGCAGCTCATCCCGGATCCAGATGGCGTCGCCGTCGGCGAGGTTGAGGTCCGCGATCAGGGCGTCGTAGCGCTCGCCGCGGGCGATGCGATCGACGGCCCCCAGCGCGGAGTGCTCCACGGTCACCTCGTGGTCCTCCTCCAGCGCCCGGCGGATCATCAAGGCGACCGTCTGCTCGTCGTCGATCACCAGGATGCGGGGCACGGCAGGAAGCTTGCCATGGCCCCGGCCCCCGCGGAACATTCCCGGAAGGAGGTCTTCTTGCGCACATTCACCGTCATCCTGCTCCTCGCCGGGGCCGCCGCGGCCGAGGGCAAGCGCGTGGCCGTGCTGCCCGTGGAAGCCCGGGCCGGCGTGCTCTCCGCCCAGGAGGCGAAGGCGCTGGGCGAGCAGATGCGATCGATCGCGCGCGACGCGCTTTCCCCGCACGGCTACGAGGTGGTGGCCGCGGAAGGCGCGGACCCCAAGGCGGCGCTGGAGAGCACGGGCGCCGACCTTGCCCTGCTGGGGCGCGCGGGCCGGATGGAAGGCGCCACCGTGCTCTCCGTGGGAGCCTGGAAGCCCGGAGCGGGCGCGCCCGCCTCGATGGCGCGGGCGATGGGCATCGGGACGGCGCAGCTGGGCGAGGACCTGAAAGCGAAGTTGCCCAACCTCCTGGAGAGCGCGCTCGGCCTCGCTCCCGCGGCTGCCGCGCCCAGCCTGCCCCCGGGAACGCTGCGCATCCCCGGGGCCGTGGCCGCGGTCCCGCCCTCGCGGGCGGAGAAGGCGCCTGCGCCACGACCGCCGGCGCCGCCGCCACCGCCTGCCGCGGGGCCGGCGGGCGAGGATCCGCTGGTGGCGCTGATCCGCGAGACCACCGCCGAGGTGGAGCAGATCCGCGGCCTGCGCCGCAAGCAGAACCTCAAGGTGCAGATCCTCGACGAGAAGCTCTTCTCCGCGGCGGTGCGGGAGAAGGCGAAGAAGGAGATGACGCCGGAGGTGCTGGCGGCGGAGCGCGCCCGCTGGCTGGCCTTCAACCTCGCCCCCGCGGCCGCCGACCCGGCGCAGATCCTCCTCGACGTCCTCGACGAGCAGGTGGCGGGCTTCTACGACAACTTCACCCGGCAGCTGATCGTGCGCAAGGACCCGCCCGCCTCGGCCGGGGCGATGGGGTCTGACGGGCTGCGGGTGATCCTCGCCCACGAGATCGAGCACGCGCTGCAGGACCAGAACTTCGGCATCCCCGACCTGGCCGCGCTGCCCGACGACGACGTCCGCCTGGCCCGGAGCGCGCTCTACGAGGGCGACGCCATGGCGGTGATGACGGCCTTCGCCGCCCGCCGGGCGGGCAAGCCGGTGAAGGCATCCATCGCCAGCGCCGCGGCCATGCTGCGGGCGGTGGACGTGCAGACCCTGCTCAAGATGAGCGGCAAATCGCCCCAGCTCCTGCACGCACCCCCGGTGGTGCGCGAGGAGCTGGTGCTCCCCTATTCAGCCGGCTTCACCCTGGTGGCGGAGGCGTTCCGCCGCGGCGGCTTCCCGGTGGTGGACCGGATGTTCCGCAGCCCGCCCTCCTCCGTGCACCAGGTGCTGCATCCCGAGGCGTACTTCGCCGGCGAAGGGGCCGCCGCGATCCGGGCTCCGGAAGCCCCCCGGGGCACGCGGGTGATCGCCACCGGACGGATGGGCGAGCTGGGGACGCGGATCGCCCTGGAGTCCTGCGTGGACAAGGAGGTGGCCAGGGACCTCATCTCCAAGTGGGCCGGCGACGCGTACACCATCGTGGACGGCGGCAAGGGGGCGCTCTCCCTGCTCTGGACCACCGCCTGGAGCGGCGGCGGCGCCGGCACGGTCTCCAACGTGATGAAGCTGATGCAGCCCTGCTGGCAGGATCCCGCCGCTTCCGGCCCGAACCCGCAGGGCTGGACCATCGCCCCCAGCGCGCGGAGCGGGGGGTCGGAAGAGCTGGTGGCAGTGGCGCGCGGCAGCATCGACCTGGAGGCGGCGGTCTCCCGGCAGCTCGCGGTGCGGGTGGTGATGCCCAAGCCAAGTCCTCCTTTGGGAGAGGTCCCCGAGCCCAAGCCGGTCCCCCCGGTCCGCGTCGAGGAAGGCCGCTTCGTCAGCGCCAGGCTGGCGCTGGCCGGCGAGGTGCCGGAAGGGTACGAGGCGGACGCGGGCAACCCGGCGGCCGAGCTGGCCATCAAGAAGGGGGGCGCGGGAGGCGCGACGCTCTCCCTGGTTCCCGAAACGCTCAAGGGCGAGTCGCTGGACGCCTTCTTCCAGGCCGCTTCCGCCCAGATCGCCGCGGCGCAGGGCGGACACCTCACCTTCCTGGGCAAGGCGCAGCGCACGCTCGCGGGCGTGCCCGCGGAGGAGCGCACCTGGGCGGTGGAGGACGCCGGCGTGCAGCTCCGCATCGCGGTGGCGCCCTTCTGCGGCGGACGGGCCTCGCTCACCGTGCTGCGCCTGGAGAGCGGCGTCACCGCCCGCACCACCCTGGACCGTTTCGTCTCCTCCATCCGGCCGACGGGATCCGCCGCTCCCGCCTGCGCCGAGCTGGTGGAGTGAGGGCAACGCGGGCCGGCCCGTCCTCTCGACGCCCGTCGGGGAAGGGGGTAAAGCTCGGCCGGATGCAGGACGTCCTCAACTTCATCGACGGACGCCATGCTGCCGCCGCCTCGGGCGAATGGCTGGACGACGTGGATCCCGCCACCGGCGAGAAATACGCGCGCGTCGCCAGCTCCGACGGCCACGACGTGGACCGCGCCGTGGCCGCGGCGGTCCAGGCCTTCCCCGGCTGGTCGCGCACGCCGGCCGCCGGGCGGGGGCAGGTCCTGCGCAAGCTGGCCCGCCTGATCGAGCGGGACCTGGAAGCGCTGGCGCGGGCCGAATCCGTCGACTCGGGCAAGCCCATCGCCCTCTCCCGCTCGGTGGACATCCCCCGGGCGGTGCAGAACTTCGACTTCTTTGCCGACGCGGCCACGCAGTTCTCCAGCGAGGCCCATCCCACGGAGGAGGTGGCGCTGAACTACACCCTGCGCCAGCCGCTGGGAGCCGTGGCCTGCATCTCGCCCTGGAACCTGCCCCTCTACCTCCTCACCTGGAAGATCGCCCCCGCGCTGGCGGCGGGGAATTGCGCCGTGGCCAAGCCCTCGGAAGTGACGCCCATGACCGCGCACCTGCTCGGGGGACTCTGCGCCGAGGCGGGGCTTCCCCCGGGCGTGCTGAACCTGGTGCAGGGGCTGGGGCCGCGGGCCGGCGCGCCGCTCTGCGCCCATCCCGAGGTGCGGGCCATCTCCTTCACCGGCTCCACGCGGGTGGGCAGCGAGATCGCGCGCCAGGCCGCGGCCTCCTTCAAGAAGGTCTCCCTGGAAATGGGGGGGAAGAACCCCACCCTGATCTTCGCGGACGCGGACCTCCCCCAGGCCATCCCGGAGACGGTGCGGGCGGCGTTCTCCAACACCGGGCAGATCTGCCTCTGCGGCTCGCGCATCCTGGTGGAGAAATCCGTCTACTCCCAGGTGAGGGAGGCGCTGGTCGAGCGGGTGCGCGGGCTGCGCCTGGGCGATCCGCTCGATTCCCGGACGGAGCTGGGGGCGCTGGTGTCGCGCCAGCACTTCGACAAGGTGATGGGCTGCTTGCGGGTGGCGAAGGAAGAGGGAGGGCGGATCCTTTGCGGCGGCGAGCGGGCCACCGTCGCCGGCCGCTGCGCCCAGGGGTTCTTCGTGCAGCCCACGCTGATCGAGGGGCTGGGGCCGGAGCGTCGCACCAACCAGGAGGAGATCTTCGGGCCCGTCGCCACCCTCCTCCCTTTCTCCAGCGCGGAGGAGGCGGTCCAGCTCGCCAACTCCACCCGCTACGGCCTCTCCGCCTCGCTCTGGACGCGCGATCTCTCCCGCGCCCACCGCCTCGCAGCCGGGCTGCACAGCGGCATCGTCTGGGTGAACTGCTGGATGCTGCGGGACCTGAGAACGCCCTTCGGCGGGTTGAAGGACTCGGGGGTGGGCCGGGAGGGTGGAATGGAGGCCCTGCGCTTCTTCACCGAGCCCAAGAACGTCTGCGTGAAGCTATGAAAGGCGACGAGTTCGAGTCGAAGCGCGCGCCGGAGCCGTTGGGCCTCTACCCGCACGCGCGGCGGGTGGGCAACCTCCTCTTCCTCTCCGGCATCGGCCCCAGGAAGCGCGGCTCGCGGGAGATCCCGGGGGTGCGGCTGCGCCCGGATGGCACGGTGGAGAGCTACGACATCGAGGCCCAGTGCCGCTCGGTGTTCGAGAACGTCAAGGCGGTGCTGGAGGACGCCGGAGCCCGCTGGGAAGACCTGGTGGACGTCACCGTCTTCCTCACCGACCTGAGGCGCGACTTCCCCGTCTACAACCGGCTCTACGCCGAGTACTTCGCCGGGGCGCGCCCCTGCCGCACCACGGTGGGGGTGAGCGTGCTGCCGGCGCCCATCGCCATCGAGCTGAAGTGCATCGCGGAGGTGCGCTCCCCATGAAGCCGCTCAACTTCCACAAGTGGATCGAGGAGCACCGCCACCTGCTCAAGCCGCCGGTGGGGAACGCGCAGATCTGGGAGGGCGACCGGGACTTCATGGTCACGGTGGTGGGCGGGCCCAACGCGCGCACCGACTACCACGTCAACCAAGGCGAGGAGTTCTTCTACCAGGTGGAAGGAGACATCGTCCTGCGCACCCTGAAGGGCAAGAAGCGGGTGGACGTTCCCATCGCCCAGGGCGAGATCTTCCTCCTTCCCCCGAACACGCCCCACTCGCCGCAGCGGCCGGCCAATACGGTGGGCCTGGTGATCGAGCGCCGGCGGCTGCCGGAAGAGAAGGACACTTTCCTCTGGGTGTGCGACGCCTGCGGAAGCGAGCTGTACCGCGAGTCCTTCCACCTCACCGACATCGTCAAGCAGCTTCCCCCCGTGTTCGAGCACTACTGGGGCAGCGCGGCGAACACCACCTGCAAGCAGTGCGGCCGCAAGCATGCGAAGCCTTGACGTGCACACGCACGTGCTCCCGCCGGAGCTGCCGCGCTGGAGCCCGGTCCGGCTGGAGCGCGCGGGCGAGTGCCGGGCGCGGATGCTGCGCGAGGACGGTAGCCTCTTCCGGGAGGTGGAGAGCAACTGCTGGGACCCGGCGCGGCGCCTGCGCGAGTGCGACCAGGCGGGCGTGGGGGTGCAGGTGCTCTCCCCCGTCCCGGTGCTCTTCGCCTACCAGGCGGCGCCCGACCGGGGCGCGGACCTCTGCCGCCTGCTCAACGACCACATCGCCTCGCTCTGCGCGGCGCACCCCCGCCGCTTCGTCGGGCTGGGGGCCTTGCCCCTGCAGGCGCCGGACCTGGCGCTGAAGGAGTTGGACCGCTGCCTGGGCGAGCTGGGGCTTGCGGGCGTGGAGATCGGCTCGCACGTCAACGACTGGAACCTCTCCGAGCCGGCGCTCTTCCCGGTGTTCGCCCGGGCCGCGGAGCTGTCGGCGGCCGTCTTCGTCCATCCCTGGGACATGATGGGGCAGGCGCGGATGCAGAAGTACTGGCTGCCCTGGCTGGTGGGGATGCCGGCAGAGGTCTCCCTCGCCCTCTGCTCGCTGATCTTCTCCGGCGTGCTCGAGCGCCTTCCCCGGCTGCGCATCGCTTTCGCCCACGGCGGGGGCGCCTTTCCCGGGACGCTGGGCCGCATCGAGCGCGGGTTCGTCGCCCGGCCCGACCTGGTGGCGGTGGACAACCCGCATCCGCCCTCCGCCTATGTGAAGCAGGTCTACGTCGATTCCCTGGTGCACGATGCGCGGGCCCTGAGGCTCTTGCTCGAGGTCTTCGGCCCCGAGCGGATCGCGCTGGGCACGGACTATCCCTTCCCCCTGGGCGAGGAGAAGCCCGGCTCGCTCATCGCCTCGCTCGATCTGCCGCCCCAGGTGCGCGACCGCCTGCTGGCCGGCACCGCGCTGGAATGGCTGGGCCGCGAGGCGGGCGCCTATGACCTTTGAGGACTCCCTTGCCTGGGCCCGGGCGGAAGACGGGCGCGACGAGCTTTTTCCGCTGCGGCAGGAGTTCTTCTTCCCCGATTCCGGCCCGCTCTACTTCGCCGGCCACTCGCTGGGGCTGCAGCCACGGCGCGCCCGCGAGTACGTGCTGCAGGAGATGGACGACTGGGCCCGCCTGGGCGTGGAAGGGCACTTCGCCGCCCGCCACCCCTGGGTCGCCTACCACGAGCTCCTGACGGCGAGCACCGCCCGCCTGGTGGGCGCGCTGCCCGAGGAAGTGGTGGTGATGAACACGCTCTCGGTGAACCTGCACCTCCTGATGGTGTCGTTCTACCGGCCCCGGTCCGGCAAGCACCGGCTCCTGATCGAGAAGGGCGCGTTTCCCTCCGACCAGTACGCGGCCGCCTCCCAGGCCCGCTTCCACGGCTTCCCCGACGCGGTGATCGAGAGCGACGATCCGTTGCGCGAGCTGGGCGAGCGCGACGACGTCGCCCTGGCCCTGATCGGGAACGTGAACTACCTGAGCGGGCGCGCCTGCGACATGCGGGCGCTGGTGAAGGCCGCCCACGCCAGAGGGGCCTTCATCGGATTCGACCTGGCGCACGGCGCCGGCAATCTCCTCCTCGCCCTGCACGACGACGGCCCCGACTTCGCAGCCTGGTGCAACTACAAGTACCTGAACGCCGGCCCCGGCGGGCTGGGCGGGGTCTTCGTGCACGAGCGCCACGCCCGGGCCTCCCTGCCCCGCTTCGAGGGCTGGTGGGGGCACGACAAGGCGCGCCGCTTCGAGATGGCCTCGCGCTTCTCGCCCATCGCCGGCGCCGAGGGCTGGCAGCTCTCCAACCCGCCCATCCTCCAGCTCGCGGCCCTGCGCGCCTCCATGGAGCTGTTCGACCGCGCGGGGATGCAGGCGCTGCGGCGGAAAGGCGATCGCCTCACCGGTTACCTGGAATGGCTGCTGCGCAGGCGGGGCGCCGAGGTGCTCACCCAGGAGCCGCGGGGATCGATGCTGAACGTGCGCTTCCGCTCGCCGGACATCGTCGAGGAGCTGGCGAAGCGCGGGGCGCTGGTCGACCTGCGCCCGCCGGACATCGTGCGCATCACTCCCGCCCCGCTCTACAACTCCTTCGAGGACGTGCAGCGCCTGGGCGCCCTGATCGCGGAGCTGCAGGGTGGCTGAGCTCTCGATCGTGGGAGCGGGGCCGGTGGGCTCGCTGCTCGCCCTGACGCTCGCGCGCCGGGGGCACGGCGTGGAGGTGTACGAGCGGCGCCCGGACATGCGGCGGGTGGAGATCGCCGCCGGCCGGTCGATCAACCTCGCCGTCTCCACCCGCGGCCTGCACGCGCTGCACGAGGTGGGCCTGGACGAGGACGTGCTGCGCGAGGCCGTCCCCATGCGCGGGCGCATGACCCACGCCCGCGACGGCAAGCTGGCCCTGCTCCCCTACGGGCGGAGCGAGAGCGAGCACATCAACTCCATGTCCCGCGGCGGCCTGAACAAGATCCTCATGACCCGCGCCGAGGAGACCGGGAGGGTGCGCATCCACTTCGGCCAGCGGCTGGTCGACTACGACTTCGACCGCCGGGTGGCGCGCTTCGATCCTCTGGGCGAAGTCCCCGCCGCAGTGATCACGGGCAGCGACGGCAGCGCCTCGGCGTTGCGCGCCAGCCTGGGAGGGACCGTCTCCCAGGAAATGCTCTCCAGCGGCTACAAGGAGCTGACGATGCCCCAGGCCCCGGGCGGCGGCTTCGCCATGCACCGGGAGGCGCTGCACATCTGGCCGCGGGGCAACTTCATGCTCATCGCGCTCCCCAACCTGGAGGGCAGCTTCACCTGCACGCTGTTCTTGCCCTTCGAGGGCTCGCCCTCCTTCGCGGAGCTCTCCACGGAGGCCGACGCGCAGGCCTTCTTCCAGGAGTACTTCCCCGACGCGGTCCCGCTCATCCCCGACGT
The DNA here is from genome assembly GCA_035498355.1 of Myxococcales bacterium. Taxonomy (GTDB): domain Bacteria; phylum Myxococcota; class Myxococcia; order Myxococcales; family 40CM-4-68-19; genus 40CM-4-68-19. The sequence continues at coordinate 14,701 of DATKAG010000451.1, forward strand.
GGCCGCCCAGCTCCAGCAGGCCCCGCTGGGGCGCATGTCCACGGTGAAGGCCTGGCCCTGGTCGCGCGGCGAGGCGCTGTTGATCGGCGACGCCGCCCACGCCATCGTCCCCTTCTTCGGGCAAGGGATGAACGCCGGCTTCGAGGACGTGACGCTGCTCGCCGGCATGCTCACCGGCGACTGGGCCTCGGACTTCGCCCGCTTCGCCGCCGCCCGCAAGCCCGACACGGACGCCATCGCCGACCTGGCGGTGGAGAACTTCGTGGAGATGCGCGACAAGGTGGCCGACCCGCACTTCCTCCGCATCCGGGAGATCGAGCACGAATTGCAGGAAAGGATGCCGGACCGCTACCTGACGCGCTACCAGCTGGTCACGTTCACACGCGTGCCCTATCGCGTGGCGCTGCGCGCGGGAGAGATCCAGGCAAAGCTCCTCGGCGACCTCGCCTCCCAGCCGCAGCCGGACTACGAAAGTGGCATCCGCGCGGCGGACGCCACGCTGGTCCCGCTGCTGCGCGCGCACGGGGTGATTTAGAGAGACGTTGACGTTGACGTTGACGTGGGCGTTGACGTGGACGGCGACGATCACGTCGACGACCACGATTCAGCCCTTCAGCTCCGTGCGCACATCCCAGAGATCCGGAAACAGCAGCACATCCACCAGCTTCTTCAGATACGACACGCCGGCGGTGCCGCCGGTGCCGCGCTTCCAGCCGATGATCCGCTGCACCACCTTCACGTGGCGGAAGCGCCAGAGGGCGAACTGCTCGTCGACGTCGACCAGCTTCTCGCACATCTCGTAGGCGTCCCAGTTCTCCGCGGGGCGCTCGTAGATCTCCCGGATCACCGCCCGCACCCCGGGGTCGCTCCGGTGCGGCTCGGCGACGTCGCGCTCCAGCACGCTCGCCGGGACGGGCTTGCCTCGCCGGGCGAGGTAGCGGAGGAACTCGTCGTAGAGGGTGGGCGCCTGCAGCGCCGCCGAGAGCTGCCTGTGGGCCTCCGGATCCTGCTCGTGCACCGCCAGCATCCCGGGGTCCTTGTTCCCCAGCATGAACTCGATCAGGCGGTGCTGCAGCGACTGGAACCCGCTCGCCGGCCCCAGCACGTGGCGGAACTCGCCGTACTCGCTGGGGGTGAGGGTGGCCAGCACCGCCCACTGCGAGACCAGCTGGGCCTGGATGTGCTTCACCCGGGCGAGGATCTTGAAGGTGGGCTCCAGCTCGTCGCGCCGCACCAGGGCGATGGCCGCGCGCAGCTCGTGGAGGATGAGCTTGAACCACAGCTCGCTGGTCTGGTGCTGGATGATGAAGAGCATCTCGTCGTGATGGGGCGGATGGCTCAGGGGCGCCTGCGCCGCCAGCAGCTTGTCGAGCTGCAGGTATCCGCCGTAGGTCATGCGGTCGCGGAAATCGGTCACCACGCTGTCGTCGGGGCACATGGGCGCCCTTCTATCACCGTGCTAGCTTTGGAAGATGCGCCGAGCGGCGGCACTGCTCCTGGCAAGCGTCGCCTGCAACGAGACGGGCTCCACGGCCATCCCGGGCCTGGTCACCGTCTCCCTGGCCGCGCCCTGGAAGGCGTCGACCTGCGCGGGGCCTTCCAACGGCGGCGCGTTCTCCCCCGACGCCGAGGTGGAGCCTTCGGTGTCGGCCGACCCGAGGGACCCCAGGCACCTGGTGGGCATCTGGCAGCAGGATCGCTGGTCGAACGGCGGGGCCAACGGGCTGGTGACGGCCGCCAGCTTCGACGGCGGCCACACCTGGACACAGGCCACCGCGAAGCTCACCCGCTGCAGCGGCGGCCTCTACGACCGGGCCAGCGACCCGTGGGTGAGCATCGGTCCCGACGGGCTGGTCTGGCAGATCGGCTTCGCCTTCGACGCCACGGTGCCCAACCGGGCCATGCTCGTCAGCCGCTCCGACGACGGCGGCAAGAACTGGGGCGCGCCCGTCGCGGTCCAGCAGGACACGGACCCCACCGTGGTGATGGACAAGGAGACCCTCACCGCCGATCCCCTCGACGGCAACTACGTCTACGCCGTCTGGGACCGCCTGACCGGGGCCAACCTGCCCAACAACCCCCAGGGCACCGGCCCCACCTGGTTCGCCCGCACCACCGACCGCGGCGCCACCTGGGAACCGGCGCGCAACATCTACGATCCCGGGGCCGACGCGCAGACCATCTCCAACCAGATCGTCGTCCTGCCCGACGGCACCCTGGTGAATCTGATGGAGGTGATCACCCAGAACAGCACCGCCCATCCGGCCAGCAGCGTGGCGGTGCTCCGCTCCGCCGACCGGGGCGCCACCTGGCAGCTTCCGCCGGTGACGGTGGCGCAGGCCTTCTTCGTCGGGGTGGTCGATCCCAAGAGCGGGCGGGGGATCCGCTCGGGGAGCGTGGTGCCCTCGATCGCCGTCGACCGCGCCGGCGGCGCCCTCTACATCGCCTGGGAGGACGCCCGCTTCTCCGCCGGCGCCCGCGACGGGATCGCCCTGTCCCGCAGCACGGACGGCGGGCTCTCCTGGTCCCCGCCGGCGCAGGTCAACTCGGCGGCCCCGGGCGCGCAGGCCTACACCCCTTCCCTGGCGGTGGCGGACGGCGGGGTCCTGGGAGTGAGCTACTACGACCTGCGCAACGACGACCCGCGCGACCTCTCCAACCTCCTGGCCACGCACTGGCTCGCCGTCTCCACCGACGGCGGCAACACCTTCTCGGAAGCGGCCGTGGGCACCCCGTTCAACACCCGCCTGGCCCCGCTGGTGGACGGCCCCGCGTACTTCCTCGGCGACTACGAGGGGCTGGCGCACGCCGGAACCGCCCTCTTGCCCTTCTTCTCCGCCGTGCCCGAGGCGGGAGTGGCCAACATCTACTTCCGGCCCGCCGACGCCGCGCCCGCGGCCGCCGGCCCCTTGCGCATGGCGGTGCAGGGCGTGCAGCAGATGTGGAAGGGCGCCCGCGAGCGCTGGCGCTTCGGCACGCTGTTCAAGTAGCCTCCGCCGCCATGAAAAGCCGCCTCCTCCTCGCCGCGGCGGCGCTCTGCGCCTGCGCGCCCGCCGCCAGCCAGCAGACGCCGCCCTCCCCGGACGCGCAGGCGCAGAAGGCTTCGCCGGGCGACGCCAGGCCCTTCGTGGAGCGGGTGAACGAGGATCTGAAGCGGCTCCTGTCGGAGTCCTCCACCGCGGACTGGATCAAGAACACCTACATCACCGACGACACCGAGCGGAACGCCGCCTCGGCCAACGAGCGGGTGCTGGCCTACTCCAGCGAGGCGGCGAAGACGGCCACCCGCTTCAAGGACCTGCCGCTCGACGCCGACACCTCGCGCTCGCTCTACCTGCTGCGCATCAACAGCCCGGTGATCGACGACCCCAAGGCGCGGCTGGAGATGACTTCCCTCGCCGCCCGGCTGGAGGGCTATTACGGCGCCGCCAAGGACGCCAAGGGGCGCGACCTGGAGGAGCTGGAGAAGATCGTGGACAAGAGCCGCAGCTACGGCGAGCTGCTCGACGCCTGGACCTCCTGGCACGACACCGCCCGCCCCCAGCGCGAGCGCTACCAGCGCTTCGTGCAGCTGCAGAACGAGGGGGCGCGGGGCGCGGGCTTTGCCAACATGGGCGATATGTGGCGCGCGGCCTACGACATGCCGGCGGAGCAGTTCGAGAAGGAGACCGACCGGCTCTGGCAGCAAGTGAAGCCGCTCTACGACGACCTGCACTGCTACGTGCGCGGGCAGCTGCAGAAGACCTACGGCAAGGACAAGGTGCCCGACGGCAAGCCCATCCCCGCGCACCTGTTGGGCAACATGTGGGCCCAGGAGTGGACCAACGTCTACCCGCTGGTCGAGCCCTTCAAGGGCGTGGCCAACCTGGACGTGGACGGCGCGCTGGCCACCCAGAAGTGGGACGCGGCCAGGGTGGTGAGGACCGGCGAGGCGTTCTTCACCTCCCTGGGCCTCGATCCCTTGCCCAAGAGCTTCTGGGAGAGGTCGATGCTGGTGAAGCCCCGGGACCGCGAGGTGGTCTGCCACGCCAGCGCCTGGGACGTCACCTTCTCCGACGACCTGCGCATCAAGATGTGCATCCGGAACCCGCCCACCGAGGAGGACCTGGAGACCGTCCACCACGAGCTGGGGCACGATTACTACTTCCACGCCTATTACAAGCTTCCGGTCCTCTACCAGAACGGCGCCAACGACGGCTTCCACGAGGCCATCGGCGACTCCCTGGTGCTCTCCATGACCCCGGGCTACCTCAAGCAGCTGGGCCTCATCCCCTCGGTGCCGTCGGACGACAAGGCCGCGATCAACGTGCAGATGAAGCGGGCTCTGGCCAAGGTGGCCTTCCTCCCCTTCGCCAAGCTGATCGACCAGTGGCGCTGGGACGTGTTCAGCGGCAAGACGGCGCCCGCGGACTACAACAAGGCCTGGTGGGCGCTGCGCACGAAATACCAGGGAGTGGCCGCTCCCCAGGCGCGGGGCGAGGAGGACTTCGACCCGGGCGCCAAGTACCACGTGCCCGCCAACGTCCCCTACACCCGCTACTTCCTCGCCGACATCCTCCAGTTCCAGTTCTACCGGGCGATGTGCCAGGCGGCGGGGCACACGGGGCCCCTGTACCAGTGCTCCTTCTACGGGAGCAAGGAGGCGGGGCAGCGGCTGTGGAAGATGCTCTCGCTGGGCGCGAGCAAGCCCTGGCCGGACGCGCTGGAGGCGATGACCGGGCAGCGGCAGATGGACGGCAACGCCCTGCTCGAGTATTTCCAGCCCCTCCAGGCCTGGCTCCGGCAGCAGAACCAGGGAAGCCGCTGTGGCTGGTGAACCCCCCGCGGCCGGGAGCGGCCGCCGGTTCCCGGCGTCGATCAAGTACATCATCGGGAACGAGGCCTGCGAGCGGTTCAGCTTCTACGGCATGAGCACGATCCTCGTGCCCTACATGCAGAACTTCCTCCGCTGGGATCGGAATACCTCGGAGAGCATCTACCACTGGTTCGTCGGCGCGGCGTACACGAGCACCATCCTCGGCGGCTGGATCTCGGACCGGTTCCTGGGCCGCTACCGGACCATCCTCTGGCTGTCGTACGGATACGTCCTGGGACACGCCGTGCTGGCGGCGGGCGATCTGGGATTCCGGGTCGCCGCCCTCTTCCTGGGGATGGCCCTGATCGTCATCGGACAAGCCGGCATCAAGCCGAATCTTTCGGCCTTCGTCGGCGACCAGTTCCGCCGGGACCAGGGTGACCTCCTCGACCGGGTCTATTCCTGGTTCTACTTCGCCATCAACGTCGGCTCGGCGGCCTCGCAGTTCGCCACTCCCTGGCTGCTCGCCGGATGCGCTCTCGGGACGGCCAGGCTCTGCGGGAACACCGCGACAGCCTGGGGCTTCGGCGTGCCCGGGATCCTCATGGCCCTGGCCCTGGTGATCTACCTCGCCGGCCGCCGTTCCTACGTGAAGGTCCCGCCCACCGGTCCGAACCCGAATGGCTTTCTGCGCGTCCTGTACACGCGCCTGCGCGGCGGGGCGGAGGAGGCGCGCAACCGCCATGGCGAGCGGGCCCTGGAGGGGATGCGCTCGGTGCTCCGCATCGCGCTGGTCTTCCTCCCCATCATCTCCTTCTGGTCCCTGTACTTCCAGTACGGCTCGTCCTGGTTCAACCAGGCGGAGAAGATGAACCGCAACATCTTCGGCTGGCACATGGAATCGGCGCAGATGGAATCGCTGAACGCGATCCTCATCCTCGTCATGGTGCCGACCTTCGCGTACGTCGTCTACCCGGCGCTGGAGCGCGCAGGGGTGCGCATGCCGCTGCTCCGCCGGATGGTGATCGGGATGTTCATGGCCATTCCCGCCTTCCTCTCCGCGGCCATGATCCAGAGCTGGATCGACGGCGGAGGGCACCCCCACATCGCCTGGCAGGTCATCCAGTACTTTCTCATCTCCATCGCCGAGACCATGGTGAGCGTGACCGCGCTGGAGTTCGCCTACACCCAGGCCCCGAAGGCGATGAAGGGCGTGATCATGAGCCTCTGGTTCCTCACCCTGGGGACGGGAAACTTCGTCACCTCGCTGGTGCGCAGCAACATCAAGTTCGCCTCCGACACGAACTACTTCCTCTTCTGGGTCGGGGTCATGGTCGTCGGGGCCATCGCCTTCGCCGTCGTGGCGGCGCTGTACAAGCCCGTCTCCTTCGAGGCTGCGAACGAGGAGGCCGCTCCGGCCTAGGCTGCCCCTCCACCCTGCGGCAGCGCTTCGCGGGTGAGATTGCGAATCCCCTTCTCCATCACCACCACGTCATCCTCGATGCGGATGCCGCCCATCTGGGCCAGGGCGTCCACCAGCTTCCAGTCGATGTCCGGCGAGCTGCGCAAGGGAGCGAGCAGGGCCTCGATGAAGTAGAGCCCTGGCTCGATGGTGAAGACCTGGCCCGGGGTGATCTCGCTGGTGTTGCGCAGCCAAGGATTGTCCGTCCGCGGGGGGCGCAAGGCGCAGCCCACGTCGTGGCACTGCAGCCCCAGCGAATGGCCCAGCCCGTGCGGATAGAAGGCCCGGGTCACCCCGCGCGCCACCAGCTCGTCGGCGGAGAGGCGGGAGATGCCGGCGTCCCTCAACACCTGCGCCATCTCCCGGTGCGACTGATCGTGCAGCTCCTCGTACGGCATCCCCACCCGCACCGCCGCGCAGAGGCCTTGCTGCATCGCCTCCATTCCCTGCAGCAGCCGGCCGAAGGCGGCGGCCGCGCTTCCCCCGCCCTTCACCCAGGTGCGGGTGATGTCCGAGCAATACCCGGCGAAGCAGGCGCCCGCGTCGAGCAGGAGCGACTGCGCCGGCCGCGCCTTCTTCTCGTAGCTCACGTGGTGCAGGGTGGCCGCGTGCTTGCCCAGGGCGACGATGTTCTTGTACGGCGTCTCCGCGTCGTCCTGGCGGGTGGCGCCGAGGAAGGCGAGGTGCAGCGCAAGCTCGCTGCGGTCGGCGTCGCGGAAGAGGCCGCGCAGCTCCTCGTGTCCCCGGGCCCCCCGCCGGTTCGCCTCCGCCAGGCACTCCACCTCGTAGGGCGTCTTGCGCACCCGCAAGGCGTCCAGGGCCCGGACCAGCTCCGGCGGATTGACGTCGGCGATCCCCAGCGCCGCGGCGGCGCTCGCATCGTCGCCCACGAACGCCACCCGCCCCCTGGGGAGCGCGGGCGCCGACTCCCGCACCTCGAAGGAGTCCCAGAAGTGGTCGGTCTCCGGCGCGGCGGGCGCTTCCCAGAAGCTCTGCACCGGAGGTCGGACCAGCACGGGCTTGCGGCCCGGCTCCACGATCAGCAGGCAGCCGGGCTCGGCCAGAGGAAGCCAGTGTTGAAAATGCGGCGTGGCGCGCAGCGGCCAGAATTGATCGTCCGCTTCCGTGCGTTTTTCCGGGGTTCCGGAATGAATCAGCAGCGCGGAGAAGCCGGTCCGCTCCAGCGCCTCGAAGGTCAGCCGCGAGAGATGCTGGACGTGAGTCCTGTACAAAGTGAAAAGATCCATGTTGCCCTTTGTTAGCCCACTGCTTCTAGCAATTCATTTTCGAATGGGCTAGAGATCGAGCCACCCCGGCCAGGAATCGAGCCCTCCTCCTCCGAACGAAAGACCCGGACCCAGAATGCCAAAACCCATCCACGGCCTGTTGGACAGCTTCATTGAGCAGTTTGCAGCAACGATTGCCGCGCGCGCGGAGCAGATGTTCGCGCGCTCCGCCGCCGGGCGTGGCCTCCGGCTGGGCGGCGGCGTCCGCATGTGCCCCTATCCCGGCTGCGGCAAGGCCGGCGCGGGCCCGCGCAACCGCTGGTTCTGCCGCGAGCATTCGCGAAGCGTACCCGTCCGCGAGCAGAAGCGCATCCTCGCCGAGCGGGCGAAGGAGACGCAGGCCGCGGCCCGCCTGGCCCGGGGAGGCACGGGGCGCAGGCTGGACATGCGCTGCCGGGTGGAGGGCTGCAAGAACACCTCGCGGGGCCCGCGCTTCGGGTACATCTGCGACAAGCACCGCTCCGAGCTCTCCGCCAAGGAGCAGCGCGAGGCGCGGGAGAAATGGAACGCCGCCCACGACAAGGCGGCGTAGAACGGGGCATGCCCTTCGTCCACGAGGTGGAGGTCGTCGATGCCGACATCGACAACCTCGGCCACGCTTCCAACCTGGTCTACCTGCGCTGGGTGCAGGACGCCGCCCTGGCGCACTCCACCGCCCTGGGATTCTCCCAGCGCGCCTACCTGGAGCGCGGGCAGGCCTGGGTGGTGCGCAAGCACGAGATCGAATATCTGCGGCCCTCGGCCGCCGGCGACCGGCTGCGCATCGAGACGCGCGTCGCCACCATGAAGGCCGCGAACAGCATCCGCCGCACGGAGATCTTCCGCGCCGGCGAGCTGCTCTGCCGCGCCGCCACCGACTGGGTCTACGTGGAGCTGGCCCGCGGGAGGCCGCTGCGGATCCCGGCGGACATCCGCGCCGCCTTCCCTCTCGAGCCCTGATCCGAAGGTCTCATGCGACACTGTACGATGCGATCACTTCCTGATCGATCGTCCAGAAAATGGGCAATCCACAGCGCCCACTGACACGCACTTACCCCTTGTTCACAACCCGACCACAGCCTTCCCCGATCAATCCCCAGAAGTCGCACAGGGATGTGTCCAGATCGTGCGCTTCGCGCGAATCCACTCCTCGAATGATTTTCATATGTTGTGTTTTGCGCAAAATGGCACGCCCGGTGCTCTAGGTCGTGGCGTGTCCGGCGGCTCGGTGGACCGCCGGAAACGTGGCCTCGAACCCGACTTTTCGAAAGGAGGGACGGGGGTTCAGGCCGGGAAGCTCGAGCGGGTCGGCAGCCTGATCCCAGGCAAGCCAATCCGCGCAACCACAAGACGCCGGGAACCAGCCGCGAGGGGTTCTTCGCGGTGAAGGCTGCGGGCGGAGGGGATGTGAAGGCATTCCCAGGTTGCGCGGGGGGAGCACCCGGAGGAGCGGGAAGCCCACGAGGGGCGCGGATCGGTCGGGGCCTAAACCGTCCCGGTCGGCACCGCACTCGCGGCGGGGAGCAAGGCCCTGAAGGCGGGGGCGCATTCGCTGGTCACAGGCGGGTGCGCCCAACGTCAAGAGGGCATGAGAAGGCCGGGGAAACCCGGTACGGCTCCGCGGCGAGGGACAAACCCCTGAAGGGCAAACCCTGGACGTGGCAGCGGGATGAAACAAGCCCGCGAAGGCGATTGGCGGAGCAAACCGTCGAGGACGTGAGAAACGTCGAGGGCGGAACTTGACCGCGGGGTTGGGATTCCTCGCGGGGTGGTGGACGCCGGTCGTTGACGCCGCGATGAGGGAAGCGGACCCCAAGGGAGGCGCTCTTCGGCTCGAAGGCTGGGTCGCGAGGTCCAGCCAGGCACGAAGGGCGGCGCGCAGGCCGCAGGACTCTGGAGGAGGCGGGAAGCTCGAGGGAGGATGAAACCCCATCGAAAGGTGGGGCGGACGGCGGACGGAGAAACCGCGCGGGCCCGGGTGAAAATCCGAGGCCGAGGCGGGAGCGGGGAACCCGATACCCCCGCAATCCGTTCGCAAACAAGACTCCGGGGAGTACCGAACCTTCACGAGAGGGAGCGCAACGCGGGGTCAACCCGCGCGGCGCAGCGGCAGGCGACGCTGGAACCTCCGCAGGGGGCGACCGTTCTCGGGCGGACCTTCGGGTCACCGGGCACACTCGAAGGGCGCGGGGCTCCACGCCTCGCGCCCTTTGATCTTCGGGCGCGCTTCGTGAGGCCAGGTTCGGGTTCGGGTTTCAGGTCCGGGGGACGCGATCAGGAACAGGGCCAGGTGATTCGGTCAGAAGCAAAGACCAAAAACTCCGGCCCGCCCCCCCCCAAGCCTGAACGCGAACCTGAACCTGAACCCGAACCTGAACCTGGACCACGAAGCCGCGAACGCGGCCAGACCTGAACCTATCTGGCCGCCGACTCACCGCCGTCGTCGCACCGCTCTCCGTGGCTGCCCGCGCACGCCAGCGCGAGCTGCGACGGTCCGTCCGGCACCGGCTCCAGCCGCAGCGCGTGGATCTGCGGCTGCAGCGCGTCGACCTCCGCCCGCACGTCCCCAAGTTCGCGGCGCAGCGCATCGGTCCGGTCGAGCAGGTACTTCGCCGGCTTCCCCTCCCAGGAGAGCAGCGCCGAATAGAGGTGGTCGGTGTGCTCGCGGATCCGCTCCTCGCCGGTGATCGCGCCCCCTTCCTTGGTGGCCACGATCTTCTTCTTCGCCGCCTCGAGCTTTGCGGCCAGCTCCTTCAGCCGGGCGTCGTCGGGCTGGGCCTTGATCCGCTGCGCCAGCGCGTTCGCCGACCCGTCGATGCGGTCCACCAGGTCGCTCATCTCCCCGAAGAGCGCGTGCACCTTCATCGCCGCGTCGAACTGCTCCCGCCGCCCGGCCACGTTCCAGGGCGCCCGCCGGTCCAGCCCGATGTCCAGCTTCTCCTGCCAGGTGTGCGCCCCTTTGCTGAGGCGCACGGTGTACGCGCCCGGGACCACCCGCGGCCCCTGCGATCCGGCGAAGGCCACCGTGGCGGCGCGCGGCACCCGCGGCGGCTTCACTTGCAGGCTCCAGGTCACCCGGTTGATCCCCCGCCGCTTGGAGGCGGGCACCGTATCCACCACCTTCCCCTGGGCGTCCAGGACCTCCAGCTTGATGCTCCCGAAAAGGTGGCGGGTGCGCTGGTAGTACGTGATCACCGCGCCGCTGGCCGGGTTGGGCCCGGTGAAGGTGGCGTCGCCCTCCGACCATCCGCCCTGCCCGGCGATCCTCTGCTGCGTGGGGCGCACGGGGAGGAAGGCCGCTTCCTGCGCCAGCGTCTCCCGGGAGAGGGCGCGCAGCGGCGACAGGTCGTCGATGATCCAGATGCCCCGGCCGTGGGTGGCGATCACCAGGTCGGCATCGCGGACCTGCACCTGGAGGTCGCGTACCGCCACCGCCGGGAAGTCGCTCCCCTTGAATTCCGCCCACCCCTTCCCGCCGTCCAGGGAGATGAAGAGGCCCAGCTCGGTCCCCAGGAAGAGCAGGTTCTTGCGCGCCGGGTCCTCCTTGATCACGTGCGCGTAGCCCTTCACCCCCTGCTCCGGCGAGGCGATCCGCGTCCAGCTCTTGCCGTAATCCGCGGTCCGGTACACCCAGGGCGTCATGTCGCCGAAGGTGTGGCGGTCGAAGGCCGCGTAGGCGGTGGCGGGATCGAAGCGGCTCGCCTCCACCCAGCTCACCCAGGAGGCCTTGGGCAGCCCGCGCACGTTGCCCACCACGTTGGTCCACTTCTTCCCCCCGTCGCGGGTGAGCTGCAGGTTGCCGTCGTCGGTGCCCACCCAGATGGTATCGGCCTGCAGCGGGCTCTCGCTGATGGAGTAGATGGTGGTGTGCTCCTCGGCCGAGGAGTTGTCCAAAGTGACGCCGCCGGACTCCTCGTACTTCTGCTTCTCCGGATCGTCGGTGGTCAGGTCCGGCGAGATCCGCTCCCAGGTGTCGCCCCGGTCGCGGGAGCGGAAGAGGAACTGCGCGCCGATGTAGATGGTCCCCTTGTGCGTGGGGCTGGCGTGGATGGGCGTGTTCCAGTTGTAGCGGAGCCGCTCCTTGTAGTTGGCCTTGGGCTGGATGTCGCGGGCGATCTGCAGGCGGCGATCGACGCGGCCGATGAAGCCGCCCTGCGACTCGGCGTACACCGCCTCCGGGTCGGTGGGATCGGGGATGGCCCAGAAGCCGTCGCCCCCGTAGAGGTTCTCCCAGACGCTGTTGGTGATCCCCCCGCCATAGGCCGAGGGGGCGGTGAAGGTGGAGTTGTCCTGCAGGCCGCCGTAGACCCGGTACGGGTCCCGGTCGTCGACGGCCACGTGGTAGAATTGCGAGACAGGAAGGTTGTTGTTCTTCCACCAGCGGTTGCCGCCGTCGAAGGAGATGAAGATCCCTCCGTCGTTGCCGCCCACGATGTGCCTGGGGTTCTCCGGGTCCAGCCAGAGGTCGTGCCAGTCGCCGTGGGTGGAGCCGAAGCCGCCCACCTGGGTGAAGCTCTTGCCCCCGTCGTCGCTGGCGATCAGCGCCCCGTCGCACTTGAAGAGCCGGTCGGGATTGGTCGGGTCGACGATCAGCCGGGCGAAGTAGAAGGGCCGCCACACCATCCACTGGCTGTCGTCGCGCCTCTCCCAGGTGTTGCCGCCGTCGCCCGAGCGCCAGAGGGCCGAGGAGGTCGACTCCACGAAGGCGTACACCACGCTGGAATTGCCCGGAGCGATCTCCACCTCCACCCGCCCCCAGGGCTTCTTGCCGCCCACCGCGGTCAGTTCCGTCCAGTGCGCGCCCGCGTCGGTGGACTTGTAGAGCGCGCTGCCGCTGGGCGACTGCGGGGTGTCGCCGCCGGAGCGGAAGACCCAGCCCTTGCGGCGGAAGTCCCAGAGGCCGGCGTAGAGGACGTCGGGGTTCTTCGGGTCCATCGCCACCGTGCTGCAGCCGGTGGAGAGGTTGGGGCCGGTGAGGATCAGGTCCCAGCTCTTGCCCCCGTCGGTGGTCTTGTAGAGGCCGCGGTCGGGGCTGTCGCTCCAGAGCTTGCCGGGGACGCAGGCGTAGACCACGTCGCCGTTGCGCGGGTCGATGCGGATGCGGGTGATCCGCTCGCTCTTCGGCAGCCCCAGGTGCGTCCAGCTCTCGCCGCCGTCAGTGGACTTGTAGATCCCGTCGCCGATGGAGACCGAGTTGCGCACCCAGGACTCGCCGGTGCCCACCCACACCACCTGGGGGTTCCTGGGATCGATGGCGATGTCGCCGATCGACTGCACCGGCTGCTTGTCGAACACCGGCTTGAAGGTGGTACCCCCGTCCTGGCTCTTCCACACCCCGCCGCTGGCGGCCCCCACGTAGAGCAGCGACTTGCCGTCGACGTTGCGGCCCGCCACCGCCGAGATGCGCCCGCTCATGGTGGCCGAGCCGATGTTGCGGGCGTTGAGGCCGGAGATCACCCCGGCGTCGATGGCCGGCGCGGCCGCCGCTCCCCCGGGCTTCGGCGCCTCGGCGGTGAGCGGCGCCGGGTGCCCGGGCGGGAGCAGGGCCCGCGAGCCCGGACCGGCGGGGAAGCGGAAGAGGGAATCGTCGGCGCTGCCGTTGGCTTCCACCGTTTCGATGGTGAAGCGCTGCGTCCGGGGCCCTCCCTTGCGGCCCGACTCGATGGAAGTGGGCACCTGGACGCCGTTCACCAGCACGTAACTGCCGAAGTCGGTCTCGGTGACGCGCTCGGCCCCGCGCACGCGGCGCTCGGTCACCCGGCGGATCTCCAGGAAGTAGTCGGGGTCCAGGTAGACGTACGCCACGTCGCCGCCCTTGAGGGCCACGCGCAGCTTGAGGGCCGCCGTCCCGTCCACGTCCTCGGTCCCGATGTACGAGACCTGGTGCCCCTTTTCCTTCCAGCCGATCAGCGGGCCCGCGATGTCGGCGTCCTGGCCCAGCCCGCGAGCCTCGTCGGCGGTGGTGCGGAAGGGATCGCGGCGGCCCTGGAAGGGATCGACGCTCCAGCTCTCCTTGCCGTCGTACGCGTCGATGGCGGTGAGGCCCTGCAGGGTGGCCTCGGTGCGGATCTTGTCGGGGCGCTTGCGCAGCGAGGCGAACTCGGCGTTGACGGAGAAGTCGTCGCCCCCGAAGAGGACCTTGCCGGTGACCTCAAGCGACTGCAGCGCCTCCAGGTTCTTCGCCCCGCCCCTGGCCTCCAGGTGGCGGGCGACGATCTCGTCGACGGTGAGGGCCTTGGCCGGAGCGGCGGAAGTCGCGGCGAGGAGCAGGGCGAGGAGCATCGGGGGCCTCGGGGGAAGGGGCGGATTGATACGCGCAAGACGGACCCCTTTTCAAGGGTGTAGACTGCCATCCCCCCGACGAACGATGGAGGCACCATGGACGGGCTGATGATGCGGTATCCGCTCACTCTGCTGCACGTCTTCGACCGGGCGGGAAGGTACTTCGGGGGCACCGAGATCGTCTCCCGCCGGCCGGACAAGTCCGTCCAGCGAGGCACCTACGCCGACTTCCACCGGCGGGCCCAGAAGCTGGCCAACGCCCTCACCCGGCTGGGGGTGCGGCCCGGCGACCGGGTGGCCACCCTGGCCTGGAACCACGGCCGCCACCTGGAGGCGTACTTCGGCATTCCCCTCTGCGGGGGGGTGCTGCACACCCTCAACCCGCGCCTCTCGGCCCAGGACCTGACCTACATCATCAACCACGCCGAGGACGCGGTGCTGATGGTGGACGACGTGATCTGGCCGGTGTTCGAGCGCATCCGGCACGAGGTGAAGCCCCGGCACGTGGTGGTCTTCGGCCACGGCCAGCCTGCGCCCGAAGGAGCGCTGGACTACGAGAAGCTGATCGAGCCGGAGATGCCGGAGTTCTCCCCGCCCCGCATCGGGGAGGAGGACGCCGCCGGCCTCTGCTACACCTCCGGCACCACCGGGCGCCCCAAGGGCGTGCTCTACAGCCACCGCTCGCTGCTCCTGCACTCGCTGATGTCCGCCCTCCCCGACTCCCTGGGGCTCTCCCGCTCGGACACGGTGCTGCCCGTGGTCCCCATGTTCCACGTCAACGCCTGGGGGCTCCCCTTCACCTGCGCCATGGTGGGCGCGAAGATGGTGTTCCCCGGCCCGCACCTCGATCCGCTCAGCGTGCTCGGACTGCTCTCCGAGGAGAAGGTGACCATCACCGCCGGGGTGCCCACCGTCTGGCTGGGAATCCTCGACCAGCTCGATCAGAACCCGGGCAAGTGGGACCTGAAGAAGCTGCACACCATGATCGTGGGCGGCGCGGCGGCCCCGCAGGCGATGATCGAGGGTTTCGAGAAGCGGCACGGCCTGCGGGTGATCCACGCCTGGGGAATGACGGAGATGACGCCTCTGGGCACCGTCTCCCGCCCCGCGGCGAAGCTCCCCGATGCCGACCGCTTCCGCCTCCGGGCCACGCAGGGCGTGGCGGCGCCGCTGGTGGACGTGCGCGCCGTGGGCGACAGCGGCGAAGTCCCCTGGGACGGCAAGTCCATGGGCGAGCTGCACGTGCGCGGCCCCTGCATCGCCGCCAGCTACTTCAAGAACCCGGCAGAGGCGGACAAGTTCACCGTCGACGGCTGGTTCCGCACCGGCGACGTGGTGACCATCGATCCGGACGGGTACGTGCGCATCACCGACCGCTCCAAGGACCTGATCAAGAGCGGCGGGGAATGGATCAGCTCGGTGGATCTGGAGAACGCCCTGATGGGGCACCCCGCGGTGAAGGAGGCGGCGGTAGTGGCGGTGGCGCACCCGCGCTGGTCGGAGCGCCCCGTGGCCTGCGTGGTGGTCAAGGACGGGAGCAAGGCCACCGAGGAGGAGCTGCGGGCGTGGCTGGAGCCGCGCTTCGCCAAGTTCTGCCTCCCCGACGCCTTCGTCTTCCTCCCCCAGATCCCCCGCACCGCCACCGGGAAGTTCCTCAAGACAGCGCTGCGGGAGCAGCTCAAGGACCTGCGGCTTCCTACTTGAGCGCCTGCTGAAGCCGCGATCGCTCGGGCGGGGAGAGCTCGACCAGCGGGGGCCGGACGATGCGCCAAGCCGGGTCCCCGCTGCGCAGGGCCATCGCCTCCTTGAGAGCGGGGATCACGGGGAAGCCCTCGAAGAGGGAGCGGACAGCGTCGATCTCCTTCTGCCGCTCCTCGCCGGGCTCGCGATAGGCGCGGGCGATGGCCCGGGCGTTGAGGTTGGCGATGGCGGTGATGCAGCCGCTGCCCCCGTCGCGCAAATGGGCGGTGAGGAGCCTCTCGCTGCCCACGAAGACTTCGAAGCCGGGGAAGGAGCGCAAGAGCGCCTTGGCGTTGGCGGCGTCGCCGGAGCTGTCCTTGATCCCCACCACCACCCCCGGATAGGCAGCCAGCAGCCGCTCGATCACGCGCAAGGGAATGGGGACCTGGGAGATCTGGGGGATGTGGTAGAGGTAGACGCGCAGCTTGGCCTCGCCGGCGCCGTCGATCGCGCGAGCGAAGCTGCGGAACAGCCCCTCCTCGCCCACGCCCTTGTAATAGAAGGGCGGGAGCATGAGGACGCCGGCGCAGCCGGCGCGCGCCGCCTTGCGGCAGAGGCGGACGGTTTCGGGCAGCGCGGCGCAGCCGGTTCCCGGGATGAGCTTGCCGGCCGGCACTCCTCCCTCCAGGAGCGCGTCCAGCAGTCGCTCGCGCTCCTCCACCGCCAGCGAGGTCCCTTCGCTGGTGGTGCCGAAGGGCGCCAGTCCGCTCAGGCCCTCTTCCAGGAGCGAGCGGCAGAGACGGACGAAGCGCGCGGGGTCGACCGAAAGATCCGCGTCGAACGGGGTTAGGACAGGGGCGAGGACGCCTTGCATGGCGGCATGATAGCCGCAGCCGCGTCCCGGGGCGGCTTCTCTTCAGGCGAACTTCGTCCGCCAGGACGCCGGGGGGCAGTTTGGCATACCGTCGTCGTCACCACAGGCCCCGCCTCATTGCTTCGGCTCCTTCGTCATCTCGCCGGCCCTTTCGGAGCGCCGGACGCTGGTTCAGGGAAGCGGCGGTTCCTGAGGCGACGCCGACGGTACGCCAAACCGCCCCCCGGCTATCGGCGCGCGCGAGACTCAGACATGCT
>DATKAG010000452.1:0-2016 GCA_035498355.1 Myxococcales bacterium
GATGGCGCTGCAGTACTCCACCCAGTGGGACAGCTTCGCGCACGTGGGCAGCCTCTTCGACGCCGACGGGGACGGCGTCAACGAGATCGTCTACTACAACGGCTTCCGCGCGGGAGCGCACGTCAAGGGTCCGGAGGAGGCGAAGGCGGAAGGCCTTTTGGGCCAGTCCTGCGCCCAGGCCCTGGGGATCGAGAACTTCGCGGCCAAGGCCATCCAGGGGCGCGGGGTGCTGGCCGATCTGCGCGCGCACTTCGGCGAGGAGCGCAGGGCGGTGGGCTACGACGACCTGATGCGCGTGCTGGAAGCCGATCAGGTGATCGTGGAGCGCGGGGACATGCTGCTCCTTCACACCGGCTTCACGGCGCTGGTCCTCTCCATGGACCGCCGGCCGGACATGGAGGTGCTGAACCGCTCCTGCGCGGGGCTGGACGGCCGCGACCAGCGCCTGTTGCGCTGGATCACGGAGAGCGGCATCGCGGCGCTCTGCGCCGACAACTACGCGGTGGAGATGTACCCTTCGAGCGATCTTCCCGGCGAGCGGCCTCTCCTGCCGCTGCACGAGCATTGCCTCTTCAAGCTGGGCGTGCCGCTCGGCGAGCTCTGGTGGCTGGGCGACCTGGCGCGTTGGCTGCGGGAGCACCGGCGCAGCCGGTTCCTGCTCACCGCCCCGCCCTTGCGGCTGCCAGGCGCAGTGGGCTCGCCCGTCACGCCGGTGGCTACGGTCTAGCGGGTCCCTTTCCAATGGCGCCGGCCCGGCGCAGCGCCTCGATCTCCGCTTCCGTCATCCCCAGGTCTTCCCGCAGCACCTCGTCCGTGTGCTGCCCGAGCAGCGGCGCGGCGGAGCGGACGCCGCCGGGCGTCTCCGAGAGCCGGAACCAGGGAGAGGTGACCTGCACGGCCCCCGCCACCGGGTGATCGCAGGTGGCGAAGACGCCGCGCGCCCTGGCCTGCGGGTGATCGGCCGCGCGGTCGAGGGTGTTGATGGCGCCCACCGGGATGCCCGCGGGGAGGAGGATCGACTCCCACTCCTCGTACGTCCTGGTGAGAAAAGCCTCCTGCAGCGCGGTGATCAGCGATTCGCGGTTCTGGTTGCGCGCGCGGTTCGTGCGGTAGCGCGGGTCGTCCCGCAGGTTCGCCAGGCCGAGGAGCGGGCAGAACGTGCGCCAGAGCGAGTCGCTGCCCACCGCGACGGCCAGGTCGCGCGTCTTGGTGCGGAAGGTCTGGTAGGGGAGCAGCGCGCGGTAGGCGGTGCCCATCGGGCCGGGGACGATGCCGTCGGCCCGGTAGGCGCAAAGCGCGGTGTCGAGCAGCCCGAGCTGGCCTTCGAGCATGGAGACGTCGATGAACTGGCCGCGCCCGCTCCGGCTCCGGGCGTGCAGGGCGATGAGGACGGCCACCGCCGCGTTCATCCCCGCCGTCAGGTCGGCGATGGAGACGCCGCAGCGCACCGGGCGCCCGCCCTCCTCGCCGGTGACGCTGATCATCCCGCTCTCCGCCTGGACGATGAGGTCCATCGCCGCCCGGTCGCGGTAGGGGCCGTCCTGTCCGAACCCCGAGATCGAGCAGTAGACGAGGCCGGGGTTGCGCGCTTGCGCGTGGGGGTAGTCGATCCCCAGCCGCTCCATCGCCCCGGGGCGGAGGTTCTCGAGGAACACGTCGCTGCCCTCGAGGAGCCGGAACACCAGCTCCTTCCCCTGCGGGTGCTTGAGGTCGATCTCCACGCTCTTCTTGTTGCGGTGCAGGGCGACGAAGTACGCCGAGTCGCTCCCGTGGAAGGGCGGGCCCCAGTGGCGGCCGATGTCGCCGCTGCCGGGAGTCTCCACCTTGATCACCCTGGCGCCGAAGTCGGCCAGCAGGGTGGAGGCGATGGGCCCGGCCAGGGCGTGGGAGAGATCGAGGACGGTGATGTCGCCGAGCGCGCTCGAGGTCGCCATGGCCCCCCGCCAGGGATTGGTCCCGGCGCGGAGTGTACGCCAGGCCGGCGCAATTCCCGCGCCCGGGCAAGAACGGTGAAAT
>DATKAG010000453.1:0-18489 GCA_035498355.1 Myxococcales bacterium
GACGCGCTCATCGTCCGCGAGGGCAAGGCCTACGCGATGGTGCCGGAGTTCGGCGGCACCGGCGGGCTCGACGTCGTGGAGCCGGGCGGCACGAACTGCGGCGCCGAGACCACCGCCACCGCCGACGACGAATTCCACATCGGCCGCGACGGCACGCTGCTGGACCGCAACCAGTGCACCGCGACGTACTGGCCGCAGGCGCTGGCAGGCCACTGATGGGTCAGTTCGCCTTCGCCGGCTCCAGCAGCTTCCTCTGGAAGAAGTACGCGGTGGCCGCGGTGGCGTAATCCCGGTTCTCCTTCTTCTGGAACCCGTGCCCCTCGTTCATCCCCAGCAGGTACCAGACCTCCCTCCCCCGCCCCCGCACCGCCTTGACGATCTGCTCCGCCTCGCCGCGGGGCACCCGCGGGTCGTTGTAGCCCTGCTGGACGAACAGCTCCGCTTCGATCTTCTCCGCGCTGAGCAAGGGCGAAATGCGCTCCTGCACCGCCCGCACCGCCGGATCCTGCTCGTCGCCGTACTCGGCGCGGCGCAGGTCGCGGCGGTAGGGCTGGGTGTTCTGCAGGAAGGTGACCAGGTTGGAGATCCCCACCACGTCCACCGCCGCCCGGATGCGCGAGCCGTAGAAGGCGGCGGTGGCCAGCGTCATGTAGCCGCCGTAGCTGCCGCCGTAGACGCCCACCCGCGAGGCGTCCAGGTCGGGCTGGTCGGCGATGAAGTCCAGGGTGGCGGCGATGTCGGTGAGCGCCTGCTCGCGCTTCACCCCGTCGTCCGCCGCCAGGTAGACCTTCCCGTACCCCTCCGAGCCGCGCACGTTGGGCATCAGCACCGCCAGCCGCAGCTCGCCGGCCAATAGCTGCACCAGCGGGGAGAAGGTGGGCCGGCTCTGTCCCTCCGGCCCGCCGTGCCAGATCACCACCACCGGCACCCTCCCGCCGGCATTGCGGGGCTTGTAGAGGAAGGCCGGCATCATCCCCGTCCCTCCCCCGGCGGCATAGCGCACGAGCTGCGCATCAACGAACTCCGACGGATCGAGCCCGCCCGCCTCCGACTGCGTCCAGCGGACCACGCGCATCCCTCTCAAGTGCACCTGGTACACGTCGGCGGGCCGGGTGGCGCTCTGGAAGGTCAAGGTGAGCAGGTCGCCGGCGCGGCGGGGGACCATGAGGTTCCCGATCACCGCGTTGTCCGGCAAGGAGATGGCCTCCGTCCAGCCCATGCGGGTGCGCAGGTAGAGGCGCGAGATGCCGTCCTCGTTGGCGCTGTAGACGATGCGCGACCCGTCGGCCGCCACCGCCAGGCCCTCCACGTCCCATTTCAGGTTGGGGCAGAGCGCCGTGTGCCCGCCCTTGGCGTCCAGCAGGTAGAGGTGGTTGAAGTTGCTCCAGCGGTCGGTGATCAGGAAGACGCCCTTGCCGTCCCCGGTGAAGCGGGCCTCGATTACGCTCGCCTTCCCTTCCCTGGGAGTGAGCTGGGTGAGCTTCCCCGAGGCCACCTCCAGCGAGAACAGGTCGGCGTCCTGCACGCTGCGCTCGTGCCGCACCAGCAGCCGGTGCCCGTCGGGCGAGAACTCCAGCGGCTCCCAGGCCCCCTCCGCCTCCGTCAGCCGCCGCGCGTTCTTCGGCGACGCCGTCTCCGCCAGGTAGACGTCGGTGTCCTTGCCGTTTCTCTGCGTCCCGGAGAAGGCGATGCGCTTGCCGTCGCGGGAGATGGTGAGGGCCAGGTGCCGGCTCTTGCCGTCGGTGAGCATCTCCGAGCGGCCGGTGTGCCGGTCGAGGCGGAAGAGCTGGAAGAGCTCGCCCCCGCCCTTGTCCTGCAGGTACCAGACGGTCTGCGGATCGCCGGGCTGGAAGCGGGCGCGGCCCACCGGCTCCCCGCCGAAGGTGATCTGCGTGCGCATCCCCAGCGGCATCTCCACCACGTGGAGCTGGGAGGTGGACCCGAAGCGGGTGGAGACGAGCAGCGTGTTCCCGTCGTCCGAGACGTCGGCGAGGATGGCGGCGCGGGCGCTGAGGTACTGGCTGGTGCGGGCCCGCAGACCTTCCGGCAGCGGGGGAAGCCCGCTCTGCAGGAGCGAGGGAACCGAGGCCACCGGCTCCATCCCCTCGATGGCGGAGGGAGGCGGCTCCGGCGCGGCGGCGAGCAGGAGGACGAGCGCGAGCATGCGTTCAGCTCCAGAGGTAGCGGAAGAGGACCGGCCGGGGGTGCTCGACCACCAGCGCCGCCCGCCAGGGGTCGGCCACGTCCAAGGGATGCACGGAGTAGCGACGCGCGGCGTCGGCGATCCCCTTCGCCCAGAGCAGCCGGGGCGGGTCGAGGGCGATCTCGTACGAGCGGGTGGAACGGGAGAGCCCCTCTCCCGTCACTTTGAGGAAGGCCTCCTTGCAGGTCCAGAGGCGGAAGAAGGCGTCGGCCCGCCTCGCCGCGTCCTCTTCCGCGAACAGCCGCTCGTTCTCCCCGGGCGCGTAGAAGCGCCGGGCGATGGCGTCGCTGCGGCGCGGCCGGGGAAGCTCCACGTCCACCCCCACCTCCACGCCGGCCAGGGCGATCACCGCCAACGCTCCCGAGTGGCTGATGTTGAACAGGAGATCGGAGCCGGCGAGGCGCGGCTTGCCGTGTGCCCCGTAGGCGAAGCGCACCTCCGCGGGCGGACACCCCAGAGCCCGGCCCAGCACCTCGCGGAGGATGCCTCGCGCCGCTCCCCAGCGGGAGCGCAGCGCATCCGTGGCGAAGCTCCGGAACCGCTCTTCCTCCCGGGGAGCGAAGCTGGCCCGCAGCGCCGCCAGCCGCCCCGGCCCGACGTCGAGACCTGCGCCGACCAGCGACACTTCTCCCGCCGCCGGCAGGATGTTCTCCGGGGCGGGCCGCCAGGAAGTTGGGAACCTGGGGGACTGTGTCATCGTAGGCACCGCAGCCAATCTTAGCCGCGAAAACCGGAGGGCCGCTGTCGTCCGGATTGCCGCATCCTGGAGGTCACAATGCGCAAGATCATCCTGCTCGCCCTCCTCGCCGGCGCCTGCGGCGGCTCATACACACCGGGTACCAGCGCCGGGGGCGGCATCGGCACGCCCGGCGGCAGCGTCGGCGGGTCGGCGACCATCGAGTGGACGTTCGCCACCGGCGACGCCGGCGTCACCACCACCGTCGACGCCGGGACGCAGATCCGCTGGCACAACGGCGACGCCGTGGTGCACAGCGTGGTGCCCCTCACCACTCCCCCGCCCGACCCCACCGGCAACATCGCGGCAGGCAGCAACAGCACCACCCAGACCATCTCCACCCCGGGGACGTACCAATTCATCTGCGGCATCCACGGCCCGTCGATGCACGGCACCCTGGTCGTTCAGTAGTCCTTCTCCACCAGGTCGTGCGCGCCGGAGACCAGCACGCGCAACAGCTTGAGCGTCCCCACCCCGTCGCTCTCCGCCACCGCCAGTACCCGGTGCTCGGGGTCCATCAGCCGGACCTTGCGCCCGCGGGAGAAGGGCGGCGCGCGCAAGCGGGAGAGATCGGCCGGCCCCGGCGCGTGCCCGTGCGCCACCCGGCGGGCGAGCTGCGGATCGAGCTGCAGCTCCGCCATCTCCGCGAGCCCGCGGGCCAGGGGGTGGACGAAGCGCTCCAGCTTCTCCCGCCCCTCCTTGGCCGCCGCCATCAGCGTGTCCAGGCCCACCGAGTCCTCCAGGGAGAAGGGCCCCACCCGGGCCCGCTTCAGCTCGCGCAGGTGAGCCCCGCACCCCAGCTTCTCCCCCAGGTCGTGGGCCAGGGTGCGCAGGTACGTGCCCCGGGAGCAGCGGACGAAGATGGCCGCGTCGGGCGAGCGGAAGGAGAGCAGCCGGGCCTCGTCGATGTGCACCTGCCGCGCCTCGCGGGGCACCTCCTCGCCGGCCCGGGCCAGCTCGTAGAGGCGCCGGCCCTCCACCTTGCGCGCCGAGTACATGGGCGGGGTCTGCTCGATCAGCCCGACGAATCCCTGCAGCGCCTCCCGCACCCGCGCCTCGTCCACCCCTTCCACCGGCCGGGTGGTGAGCGTGCGCCCCGCGCTGTCCTGGGTGTCGGTGGTGGTCCCCAGCCGCACCACCGCGTCGTATTCCTTCTCCCCCTCGCTGATGAAGCTGGCGATGCGGGTGGCGTCGCCGATGCAGATGGGCAGCACCCCGGTGGCGATGGGGTCCAGGGTGCCCGTGTGCCCGCACCTCTTCGCCTTGAACAGGCCTTTCACCCGGCGGACCACGTCGAAGCTGGTGGGACCGGACGGCTTGTCCACGACCACCACGCCGGAGAATTCACGCGCCATTCTTCAGGGCTTCCTCGATCTCGTGGGAGATGCGCGCCCGCACCGCCTCCTCCTCCCCCTCGATGCTGCAGCCGGCGGCATTGTGGTGCCCGCCGCCCCCGAACTTCTGGGCGATGGCCGCCACGTTCACCCGGCCCCGGGAGCGGAAGCTCACCCGCCAGGGGCCGCCGTCCTGCGGCTCGCGGAAGCTGGCGGCCACCTCCACCCCGTCCACGCTGCGGGCGTAGTTGATGAAGCCGTCGGTGAGGTCGAGCTCGCTGCCCGTCCGCGCCACCATGGCGTTGGTGATGGTGATGGTGGCCAGCTTGCCGTGCACCTCCAGGGTGGCGAGCACGTCGGCGAGCAGGCGCATGCGGGCCAGCGGCTGCTGCTCGTACACCCGCACCGTCATCTCCCAGGGATCCACTCCCGCCTCCAGCAGCTCGGCGGCGATGCGCAGGCACTCCGGGTCGGTGCTGGAATAGCGGAAGCAGCCGGTGTCGGCGAGGATGCTGGCGTAGATGCACTCCGCCGTGCCGGGCGAGAGCGGCGCTCCCAGGGCCTTGATGATCTTGTAGGCGAGGATCCCCACCGAGGCCGCGTGCGGATCGACGTAGTTCACGTCCCCGAAGGGCTCGGTGGTGATGTGGTGGTCGAGGTTGAGGAGCACCCCCCGCCGCCCGTCCCTGGGCACGTCGGGCCCCAGCCGGTCGAAGGCCCCCGCGTCGGTGGCCACGGTGGCGTCGAAGCGGGCGTCGGCGGGCAGGGAGCGGGACACCTGCGCGGCCCCGCTGAGGAAGCGGAAGTTGTAGGGCAGCTCGTCGGGGTTGTAGACGGTGACCTCGCGCCCCAGCTCGCGCAGCGCGCTGGCGATGGCCAGGGCCGATCCCAGGGCGTCCCCGTCCGGCCCCCGGTGCATGGTGACCAGCACCCTCTGCGCCGGCCGCAGCGCCGCCACCGCCAGGGGCAGGTTCTCCTCCGGCTTCCAGTCGCGCGGGTTGGCCACGCCGCGGTTGATGGCCTTCATTCCTTCTCCGGGGGGAGAGGACCCTCGTGCCGCGCGTCTTCCTCCTGGTGCACCTGGCGGATGAGCTGCTCGATGCGCTCGCCCCGGTCGATGGCCTCGTCGTAGGTGAAGTGCAGGTCCGGCACCACCCGCAGCTTCAGCTCCTCGGCGATCTCCCGGCGCAGCCAGCCGCGGGCGTGGGCCAGCCCCCTGGCGGTGTGCGCCCGCTGCCCGGCGTCGCCGTGCACCGTCCAGTAGACCCGGGCCTCGCGCAGGTCCGGCGACATCTTCACCCCGGTGATGGTGACCAGCCCCACCCGGGGATCGCGCAGACCGCGGGCGATCCGCTCCCCCAGCAGGTGCTGGACCATGTGGGCCACGCGCTCGGGCCGGTTGTGCGTGCTCACTTCAGATCTTCCTCCTTCAGCCAGCCCTCCGGCTCCTCCCCCTCCTCCTCCTCCTTCTGGGGGAGGCGGGAGAGGTCGTGGGCCTCGAAGTCGGGCTTCTGCGACCAGTCGCTCTTCATCTCCGACCAGGTCTCGATCTCCATCTCCCGGTTGACGATCTCCGCGATGTTGCCCGCGTCGCGGACGCACTTGTCCAGCACCTCGTTGACGAAGCTGTGGTCGTTGGCGATGGCCCCCACCCCGATCACCGCCCGCTGCCAGACGTCGTTATCGCCCACTTCGGCGACGGTGACGTTGAAGCGCGAGCGCAGCCGGTCGGTGACCCTGCGCACCACCTGCCGCTTCTCCTTGAGCGAGGAAGCGCCGTGGATGTAGAGCGTCAGCCTGAGGACCCCGACCACCATCTGCCCACCGTGCAGGTCCCCGCTGCCGCTAGGTCAGCGAGGGCCGGATCGTCTCCAGCTCGTACGCCTCGATCACGTCACCCGGCTGGAAGTCGGTGAAGTTCTCGATCCCGATGCCGCACTCGAAGCCCTTGTCGACCTCTTTCACGTCGTCCTTGAAGCGCTTGAGGGAGGCGATCTTGCTGGTGAGCACCGGCTTCTGGTCGCGGAGCAGCCGCACCATGGAGGTGCGGGTGATCTTCCCGTCGGTGACCGAGGAGCCGGCGATGGTGCCCAGCCGGGGGACGTTGAAGGTCTGCAGCACCTTGGCGTGCCCCACCACCTTCTCCTTGATGATGGCCTCCAGGAGGCCCTCCATGGCCAGCTTCACGTCGTCCAGCGCCTCGTAGATGATCCCGTACTGCTTCAGGGTCACGCCCTGGGAGGCGGCCGTCTCCGCCGCCTTGGACTCGGGCTTGACGTTGAAGCCCACGATCATCGCCTTCGAGGCCGCCCCCAGCATCACGTCGCTCTCGGTGACGTTGCCCACCGCGGAGTGGATCACGTCCACCGACACCTTGGGGGTGGAAAGCTTCGCCAGGGCGGTCTTCAGCGCCTCCACCGAGCCGTGCACGTCGGCCTTGACGATGATCTTCAGCACCTTCGCCTCGTCCTTCTTGCCCTTGGCGAGGATGTCGTCGATGGAGAGCTTGTTGCTCCGGGAGAGGTCCTTCTCCCGCTGCTTCTTCAGCCGGTGCTCGGCCACCACCGCCGCCGCCTGCTCGTCCTCCACCACGTTGAAGTCGTCGCCGGCGGAGGGAGCGCCGTCCAGGCCCAGCACCTCCACCGGGAACCCGGGGGGGACGTCGTCGATCTGCTCGCCGTGCTCGTTCATCATCGCCCGCACCCGGCCGTGGTGCACGCCGGTGACGATGGCGTCGCCCACCCGCAGGGTGCCTTCCTGCACCAGCACGGTGGCCACCGGCCCCCGGCCCTTCTCCAGCTTGGCCTCGATCACCGTCCCGGCCCCGGGGCGGTTGGGGTTGGCCTTCAGCTCCATCACCTCCGCCTGGAGGAGGATGGCCTCGAGCAGCTTCTCCAGGCCCTCGCCGGTGCGGGCGGAGACCGGGATCATCATGGTGTCGCCGCCCCACTCCTCGGAGATCAGCTGGTGCTCGGAGAGCTGCTGCTTGATCCGCTCGGGCTGCGCCCCGGGCAGGTCGATCTTGTTGATCGCCACCACGATGGTCACTTCCGCCGCCTTGGCGTGGTTGATCGACTCCACCGTCTGCGGCATCACCCCGTCGTCCGCCGCCACCACCAGCACCACGATGTCGGTGACGTTGGCCCCCCGGGCGCGCATGGCGGTGAAGGCCTCGTGGCCGGGGGTGTCGAGGAAGGTGATGGAGGCCTCCCCGCCGTCGGAGCCGATCACGTCCACCGAGTAGGCGCCGATGTGCTGGGTGATCCCCCCCGCCTCCCCCTCGGCCACGTGGGCCTTGCGGATGGCGTCCAGCAGCGAAGTCTTGCCGTGGTCGACGTGGCCCATGATGGTGACCACCGGCGGCCGTGGGAACAGGTCCTCGGGCTTGTCCTCGGTCTCGGGGATGAACTCGTCCAGCTCGAAGCCGACCTTCTCCACCTTCCAGCCGTAGTCGAGCGCCAGCACGCTGGCGGTGTCGAAGTCGATGGGCTGGTTCTGGGTGATCATCTTCCCGTTGGCCACCAGCTTGCGGATCAGGTCGGCGCTCTTCACCCCCATCGTCTGGGAGAGCTCCGCGGGGGTGATGGTCTCCTCGATGCGGATCACCTTCTTGTGCTCCGCCATCTCGGTGATCTCGGTCTGCTTCCCCTTCTTGGCGCTCTTCTTCTTGTGCCCGCGCACCGGCACGTAGGAGCGCTGCCGGGCCAGGTCGATGAGGTCCTGCTTGGAGAGCGACTCCGTCTTCTCCACCCGCGGCCCCTTCTTGCCGCGCTGGCCGGGGCCGGCCTTGTCCTTGGTGACGTCGATGAACTCGCGCCCGCGGCCGGGGCCGCCGGAGACCACGGCCAGCTCGCGCACCTCGCCCACCGGGCGGGGCCGGAACCCGCCCCCGGCGGGAGGCCGCGGCGCCGGCCGGGCGATGGGGATCAGCGGCCGGGAGAGGACCACCGCCCGGGTGGCGGAGGGACGGGCCTGGAGGTTCTCGGTGAGCTGCACCGACTGCACGCCTCCCGGCCCCTGGACGATGGGCCCGGTGGGCTTGGGCGGCGGCGGGCGCACGTGCGGGCGCGGCGGCGGCGGAGGCGCGGGCCGGGCGGCCACCTTGGTCACGCCGGCGGGGACGTTGCTCACCGGCGGCGGCGGCCTGGGCGCCTCCACCGCGCGGATCTGGGGCGGAGGAGCGGGCGCCTTCGCCTCTTCCTCGGGCTTGGGCTCCGGCGGGGGAGCGGCCTTCTCCGGCTCGGGGACGACGTGGGGCACCTCCACCGGCCTGGGCGCCTTCGCCTCCTCCGGAGGAGCGATCTTCGGGGCCTCCGCCCGGGCCACGGGCTCGGCCGCGGCGGCCACCGCCTGGACGCGGGGCTCGGGCGGCGGCGGAGGAGGCGGCTCGGGACGGCGGATCTCGACGGGCGGCCGGGCAGGCTCGGGCACGGCCGCCTGCTGGGCGGCCATGGCGGCGGCGTGCTCGTGCTCGGCGGCGGTGTCGGCCTTCTTGCGGCGCAGCACCACCCCGCTGCCCGAGGGCTTGGGGGCCTCCACCCGAGGCACCTTCTCGCCCCGGAACTTCTCCAGCACGGCGACCGCCTGGTCGTCCTCCAGGGAGGAGGAGTGGCTCTTGACGTCGTACTCGTGAGCGCGCAGCCAGTCGACCATCTCCTTGTTGGAGAGGCCCAGGTCCTTCGCCAGATCGTAGACGCGCTTCTTCGCCATCCGGTCTTGAATCCCTTCCAGAAGACACCACCCCGCTCTTGGAGGGGTTAGGTCTTTAGTCCGCTGCCTCCGTTGCCGTCAAGCGAACCGAGGCCCATCCATTCGAGGAGGCGGTCGAGCGCCGGCGCCGCCGCCTTCCCCTTGAGCGCGCGGGGGATCTCCCCCTTGCGCACCGCCTCCCGCGCACACCGTACCTCGCGGCAGATCCAGCACCCCCGCCCCGGCTTGCCCCGCCCGGGCACCGCCTGCCCCGCCTCCGCCGCGAGCCGCAGGAGCTCCGCCGCCGGTCGCACCTGCCGGCAGCCGACGCACCTGCGCTGCGGAGCCTCCGGTCTCACCCGCCCCGCACGCTTCCCTCGCCCCACCGCCTTACGCTGTCGGCTGCGGCTGGCCGGCTTCCGCCGCCTTCTTGGCGTCCAGGTCCGCCTTCAGCCGCGCCTCCTCCTGGAGGTAGTGCTCCACCGCCGCCTTCACCTGCTTGCCTTTCTTCACCCCCAGCCCGGTCTGCTCGCCGAACTTCACCACATCGGGCTCGTTGTGGATGTCCTCCACCGTCTTGTAGCCGGCGTTCGCCATCTGCTCGATGTTCCGCTCGCTGATCCCCCGCACCCGGAGCAGGCGCTCCTGCTGGGTGAGCTCGCTGGGGTGCTTGCGCGCCTCGGCCAGCCGGCGCTCCTCGCGCTCCTGCTCGATGCGGGAGAGCTCCTCCTCGTCCTTGCCGATCTGGTCGCGGGCCGAGGCCAGGTAGCGCTCCACGTTGTCCGGGGTGATCCCGGGCATCTGCAGCAGGACCTCGGTGCTGGCGTTGGCGAAGTCCTTGGCGCTGCGGAAGCCGTGCGCGTAGAGCAACTCCACCGTGGCCTCGGGCAGGCCGATGGCGGTGAGGGAGCGGGAGGCGAACTCGCGCATCTCCTTCACCCGCGACTCGCTGTTGATGTCCAGCTTCCAGCCGGTGAGCTGGGCGGCCAGGCGCACGTTCTGCCCCCGGCGGCCGATGGCCAGCGAGAGCTGGTCGTCGGGGACGATGATCTCCATCGCCTTGTTCTCGTCGTCCAGCAGCACCCGGGAGACCTCGGCCGGCTGCAAGGCGTTGCAGACGAAGCGGGCGGCGTCCTCGTCCCAGGGGACGATGTCGATCTTCTCCCCGCGCAACTCCTGCACCACCGCCTGCACCCGGCTGCCCTTCATCCCCACGCAGGCCCCCACCGGGTCCACGTCGCTGTCCCGGGAGGCGACGGCGATCTTGGTGCGCCCTCCGGGCTCGCGGGCCACCGCCTCGATCACCACCACCCCCTCGGCGATCTCCGGCACCTCCATCTCGAAGAGCTTGCGCACCAGCTCGGGGGAGGCGCGGGAGAGGATGATCTGCGGCCCCTTGCTCTCCCGCAGCACGTCGAGGACGAAGGCCTGCACCCGATCGCCGGCCCGGTAGCTCTCGCGCGGGGTCTGCTCGCGCACCGGGAGCACCGCCTCGGCCCGGCCGAGGTTGACGATGATGTTGCCCCGCTCGAAGCGCAGGGAGATGCCGGAGACGATCTCCCCCTTGCGGTCCTTGTAGTCGTTGAAGACGTTCTCCCGCTCCGCGTCGCGGGTGCGCTGGATGATCACCTGCTTGGCCGTCTGGGCGGCGATGCGCCCGAACCCCTTGCGGTAGGTCTTGAGCCTGAGGATGTCGCCGTAGCGCTCGTCCTGGACCCGGGCCTCCTCCTCGTCCTCGGGGCGGTAGAAGATCTGGAAGAGCAGCTCGTCGCCCAGTTCGGCCTCGATGCCCTTCTTGCCCGCCTCCTCCAGGGAGATCTGGTTCACCGCCTTGACCGGGTCCTCCACCTCCACCCGCTCCACCACGGTGAGGGTCTGGAAGACCTCCACCACCTGCTTCTCCTCGTTGTAGGTGGCCTCGATGGCCCGGTCCTGCCCGAAGTGCTTCTTGGCGGCCTGGGCGATGGCGTTCTGCAGGGTGTCCACCAGGACGGTGCGCTCGATGCCCTTGTCCTTGGCGACCTGGTCCAGGACCATGTTCAGGTTGACGATGGGGGCCTGCGGTGCGGGGGAAGCCATGCTTTTCTCGTTTCTATTCTTGTCGGGACTACTCGAACACCGGATCCACGTTGGCCTTGCTCACCAGCGCGTGGGGCACCCGGAAGAGCTTGCCGTCCACGTCGACCACGATCGAGGACTCCTCATAACCTTTGAGGATCCCTACAAAAGTCTTCCGGTTCTCGCACTCCGGAACCGGACCGAACGTCCGCACGCGGACCCTCTCGCCGGCGTGCTTGAGGAAATGCTCCGGGGTCCGCAAGGGCCGGTCCAGCCCCGGGCTGGAAACCTCCAGATCATAGGCGCCGTCGATCGGATCCTCCACGTCCAGCGCCGCCGATACCGCCCTGGAGACCGCGCTGCAGTCGTCCAGCGACACGCCCTGGGCCTTGTCGATGTAGAGGCGCAGGGTCTGCCGGCCCCCGCCCCCGCCCATCTCCACGTCGATCAGCTCCAGGCCCTCCTGCGCGGCCAGTGGCCCCGCGATCCGCCGCACTTTCTCGAGGATTTCTTCCTTGCGACCCACTGCCTTCTGCTCCTGAAACGAAAAAAGTGGGCCACCCCGGACCCACTTTCGGCAACAGCTCCGAAAATGTGGGGCGGAAGTAACAGACCGACCCGTGATAGTCAACGGCGGCGGAGGCGAGCGTGTTCCAGGCGGCAGCGGTGCAGATGCGGTCCGGCCCGGACCGGGCGGCCAACGAGGCGCAGGCCCTCTCCCTGCTCGAGGAGGCGGCCGACAGGGGAGCGAAGCTGGTCGGCCTTCCCGAGATGTGGGAGCACATCGGGCCGGCGAAGGAGAAGCATGCCTTCGCCGGGCCCATCGAGGGTGCGCAGCTCGCGGCCATCCGCGCCTTCTGCGAGAGGCGCGGGGTCTTCTGCCTGGCGGGATCGGTCGCCGAGCTGGCGCGGGACGGGCGGGTCTACAACACCACCGCCTTGATCGATCCCCGGGGCGCCATCGCCGCGGTCTACCGCAAGCTGCACCTCTTCGACGTCGACATCCCCGACGGCGCGCGCTACCGGGAGTCCGAGCAGGTGGCGCCCGGCGACGCGCTCCCCAAGGCGGTGGAGACCGGCCTGGGGGTGAAGATCGGCCTCTCGGTCTGCTACGACCTGCGCTTCCCCGAGCTCTACCGGCAGATGGGGGCCGACCTGATCTGCGTGCCCGCCGCCTTCACCGCCTACACCGGCCGGGCGCACTGGGAGGTGCTGCTCCGGGCACGGGCGATCGAGAACCAGGCCTTCGTGCTCGCGCCCGCGCAGGTGGGGCAGATCGGGCCCGCGCAGGAGAACCGCTTCGCCTGGGGACACGCCTGCATCATCGACCCCTGGGGCGAGGTGCTGGCGGACGCGGGCGGCGAGAAGGAAGGGGTGGCAGCCGCTGCCATACATCCGCAGCGCTTGTCGCAGATCCGCCGTGATCTCCCTGCCTTGCAGCACCGGCGCCGCGATCTTCTCTGACCGCCGATTCGTTGACGCTCCCGGGATCGGTCAGTAAGGTCGATCGAAAGATCCCGAGAGGGGAAGCATGCAACTCCGCAAGCTCTTCGCAGTCGCAGCCGCAGGGGTCTGCCTCGCGTTCGGGGCCCTGGCCCAGACCGATCCGGCCGCGTCCTCGATGGACGGCGGCGCCAGGTCCCCGGCGAAGTCCAGCAAGAAAAAGAGCACGAAGAAGTCTTCGAAGACCTCGAAGTCCAGCAGGTCCTCGAAGAAGAAGAAGGCGAAGAAGACCCAGGCCCCCGCCCAGCAGGCCGCGGTCCCCGACCTCCCCGTCCCCGACGACGGGGAGGCGCCGAAGCTCACGCACGAGGCGCTGGGCGGCGGATCGCGGGGGAAGCCTCTCGCCGTCGCCGCCCACGCGGACGACCCGAACGGCGTGTACGGCCCGGTGCTCTACGTGCGCAAGCAGGGCCTGGGCGCGGGCGACTACGTCCCCATCCGCATGGCGGCCTCGAAGATCGTCCCCGGCGACTACTCGGTGGAGGTGCCCGCCGCCCTCACCAACGTGGAGGTGCTGGAGTACTACCTCGAGGCCTGGGACATGGCGGGCAACGGGCCCGCCCAGGTGGGCACGGCGGACGCCCCCCTGGCGGTGCCGCTGGCGGAGGAGAAGAAGGCCGTCGCCACCGTCATGATCCATCCCAAGGGCGCGCCCCCGGCCATCACCCACTCGGCGGTGGCCCACGCGCCCAAGGGCAAGCCGGTGGAGATCAGCGCCCGGCTGGTGGGTGATACCGGCGTACAGAACGCGGCAGTCATGTTCCGGCACACGGGAGAGAAGGACTACAAGGCGCTGCCCATGGGGAACATCGGCGGCGACGACTACACCGCCACCATCCCCGCCGCCATGGTGACCTCCGACCTGGAGTACTACCTGGAGGCGTACGACAAGTACGGCAACGGGCCTGCCCGCTCCGGGTCGCCGGGCATCCCCTACTCGCTCAAGCTGGCGGAGGCGGTGGCCCCGGTGCCCGCGCAGGCCGCGGCCCCGGTGGCCTCCAAGCGGATGCTGGAGGACGAGAGCGAACCCACCTACGTGGGCCTGGGATTCGACGGCGGAGCGCCGGGCGGCGCCGGCCTGACCCTCCTGGTGAGGCCCCTCTGGTGGCTGCGCCTCAACGCCGGGCTGGCCTACAACGTGGCCGGCTTCGGCTGGCGCGGCGGCGTCTCGCTGGCCCCCGGCCAGTGGACCGTCACCCCCACGCTGAACCTGGACGTCGGGCAGTACCTGAGCGGCGACTTCAACAAGGTGGTCACCATCACCGAGAGCAACCCGGCCGTGGCCAGCGCGGAGCGGGCGCTGCTGGCCAAGACCACCTACAAGTTCGCCACCGCCCAGCTGGGGCTGGAGTTCGGATCGCAGCGGCGATTCGTCTTCTACGTGCGCGGCGGGATCACCTACTTCGAGAGCACGCTGCCCCACGCCGAGCTCAGCGCCATCGCCCAGAGCAACAACCCGGACCCGAGCAACACCATCACCGTCACCCAGGACGTGAAGTACTCGTCGATCGTCCCCTGCGCCAGCCTGGGCTTCAACATCTTCATCTACTGAGCGAGGAGATCATGAGAAACGGCCGGCTCATCGCCTTGCTCTTCCTTCCCCTGCTGGGCTGCTACGCGCAGATCGAGGCGCCCTCGGTGACGATGACGCACAACCTCTGCGGCACCACCGACTGCATGCCCGGCTTGGGGGCCAGCCTGACCGTCTGGCAGGTCTCCGGGGCCAACACCTTCTCGGTGAGCTTCGGCGACCAGCCGCTGCTCAACCCCACCAACTCGGTGGGCCCCACCACCGTGAACACCTCGCTGCTCCTCAACCAGGGCGAGTTCGACATGATCACCACCGGCGCGGGCGCCGACTTCTCCGGCGTCAACACCGTCGATCTCTACGCCGTCAATCCGGGCGTCTCCACCGCGGGCGATCCCTGCGCCACGCCCGCCAACTGCACGAAGATCGCCTCCTTCAACAAGACCACGGACGGCGCGGCCAACCGGCAACTGGTGCTGAAGGGGAACGGGAGCGACCTGGCCAAGCTGATCGACACCTCGACGCACACGCTGTCCCTGGAGATCCGGCCCAGCGGGAACGCCCCGACGCCGGCGCTCTGGAACGCCCAGGTTTCCATGGACATGTCGCTGACATCGCGGGCGAATTTGCCCTGAGCGCGGGCAGGCTGGCGCTCGTTTGACAACTCGTCTGGCCGGGAAGTACCGTCCCTCGCGGTGTTTCGCCGCCGCCGCCGCCGTCGCCGTGCATCCTGAGGGTCGCCCCCATGGACATCACCGAGGTGCGCGTCTTTCCGGTCAATGAGGAAAGGCTGAAGGCCTACGTCACGATCACCCTCGACAACTGCTTCGTGGTGCGCGACCTGAAAGTGATCAACGGCAACACCGGGCTGTTCGTGGCCATGCCCGCCAAGCGGCGGAAGGACGGCACCTTCAAGGACATCGCGCACCCCTTGAACAGCGAGACCCGCGAGCGGATGGAGAAGGTGATCCTCGCCGAGTACGAGCGCGAGCTGGCGCGGGGTACGCCGTCCACCTCGGCCGCCGCTGCCGGCGGGTAGATCCGGGAACGGGTCTCGTTGTAGAAGGCCGCGCATGGCCGAGACCGAGTCCGACCTGGTCGTCTTCTCCGGCAACTCCAACAAGCCGCTGGTCAAGGAGATCTGCGAGTACCTGAAGATCCCCGTCGGCCGCTGCGAGGTGGACAAGTTCTCCGATGGGGAGATCCAGATCGAGATCGAGGAGAACGTCCGCGGCCGGGACGTCTACCTGGTGCAGAGCACCTCCACCCCGGTCAACGACCACCTGATGGAGCTGTTGATCATGATCGGCGCGGCCCGGCGGGCCTCGGCCCAGTCGATCACCGCGGTGGTCCCCTACTTCGGCTACGCCCGGCAGGACCGGAAGGTGGCCCCGCGCACGCCCATCACCGCCCGCCTGGTGGCCGACCTGATCACCTCGGCGGGAGCGGACCGCTTCCTCTCCATGGACCTGCACGCCGGGCAGATCCAGGGCTTCTTCGACATGCCCTCCGACCACCTCTACGCCTCGCCCATCCTCCTCGAGGACATGAAGCGCAAGTACGGCGGGCGCACCGACGAGGTGGTGCTGGTGAGCCCCGACGCCGGCGGCGTGGAGCGCGCCCGGGCCTTCGCCAAGCGGCTGGGCACCACCCTGGCCATCGTGGACAAGCGGCGCCCCAAGGCCAACGTGGCCGAGGTGATGCAGATCGTCGGCGACGTGCGGGGCAAGACGGCGCTGATGCTGGACGACATGATCGACACCGCCGGCACCCTGTCCCTGGGGGCCCGGGCCCTCTCGGAAGCGGGCGCCCGGCGCATCGTCGCCTACGCCGTGCACCCCGTGCTCTCCGGCCCGGCCATCGACCGGCTGCAGGCCTCGCCCATCGAGGAAGTGGTGGTCACCAACACCATCCCCCTGCGCGAGAACGCCCTGGGCTGCAAGAAGATCACCCAGCTCTCGGTGGCGAAGATCTTCGGCGAGGCCATCAGCCGGATCCACTCGGGCGACTCGCTCAGCTCGCTGTTCGTCTGAACCTTCCGCCGGGGAGAACCATGAAGCTCATCGTCATCGCGGCCTTCCTGGCCGCCGGGTGCGTTACTGCGAGGCCGCTGGGATCGTTCACCACCCTGCCGCCGGATACGCCGAAGGAATGCACGAGGTTGTGCCAGAGCATGGGGTTGCTGCTCACCGCGGTGGTGGTGGTGGCGGACTCCGCGGGATGCGTCTGCGAGGCGCAGCCGGGAACGGCGAGGCCCGCGGGCGCGACCGCCGCCGCCTCGGGAGGAGCGGTGATCGCTGCGCGGGCAGCGGCAGCGGCGGCGCAGCAGCAGCAGATGCAGCAGGCGCAGCAGCCCCCGCCCCCGGCCTACGTGCCGATTCACTGACCCCCCGGGCGCATCTTTTGCGCGGCGCGGGCATCCATCTGCGGGCGTGGGCGAGTTTCTCATCCAGCACGGTTACGCGGTCCTCTTCGGCGTCAGCCTGATCGAGCAGCTCGGCTTGCCCGTGCCGGGAGCACCCTTGCTGCTGGCGGCGGGGGTGCTGGCGAAGACGGGGCGGTTCTCGCTTTCCGCGATCCTCGCCCTCTCGGTCCTCGCCTCCGCTCTCGGACACCTGGTCTGGTACGAGGCCGGGCGCCGGCGCGGGGCGGCCGTGTTGCGCCTGCTCTGCCGCATCTCCATCGAGCCGGACTCCTGCGTGCGCCGCACGGAGGACCTCTTCGCCCGGCACGGAGGGCGGGCGCTGGTGGCGGCGCCGTTCGTCCCTGGCCTGGGCGCGGTGGCGCCCCCGCTGGCCGGCATGTCCGGGATGCCCGTGCTCCGCTTCCTCCTGCTCGACTCCGCGGGCGTGCTGCTCTGGTCGGCGGCCTTCGCCTTCGCCGGCTACATCGCCGGCCCGGAGCTGATGGCCCTGGTGCAGGCCGGGCTGCGGTTCGGCGCCTGGCTGGCCCTGGCCTTGGGCGCAGGAGTAGGCGGCTGGCTGGGCTGGAAAATCGCCCAGCGCAGCGTGGTGGCGCGAGCCTCGCAGGCGCCGCGCATCGAGGCGGACGATCTCCGCTCGCGGATGGCATCGGAGGATCCACCCCTCGTCATCGACCTCCGCAGCGAGATGACGCGCGGCAACGAGTCCATTCCCGGCGCGCGCGCGGTGGCGCCCAAGGACCTGCCCCGGTGGGTTGAAGGGGTTCCCCGCGACAAGGAGATCGTCGCCGCCTGTGATTGACCCAACGAAAATTCGAGCGCCCGGGCGGCGCTGACCTTGATGGAGCTGGGCTTCTCCCGCGCCCGCGCGCTGCGGGGCGGTGTGCAGAGGTGGCGGTCCCTCGGGTACCCGGTGGCCCCGCTCGCTCCGCCGGCCGCGCCACCCCTGCCGGTCCCGGCGCCCGGCTAGGAAGGCGCCTGCGGCACACCCTCGCTCCCCGGCGCCTCCGGCGGCGGTCCGGGGCGAACGATCCCCTCCCAGATCAGCTCATCAGGCGCCTTCCCCGAGACGCGGATGAATCGCTTGTGCACCCCGATCAGGTGGTGCGCAGCGCAGAGCGCGATCTGGTTCCAGAGGGCATCGCTGCCTCCTTGAGCCCTCCGGATGATGTGGTGGCCGTGAACCGCCCGCCGGCTACAACCCCAGACCTGGCAGTACCCCAAGTCCCGCTCGCGGATCTCCCGGCTGACCGTCTTGCGCTTGCGCTTCGCCGCCTCTTCCCAGGTGCGGGTGAAGTGCTGCGCCATCCACACCAGGCATTCCCCGGGCGTCAAACCCTCCCCGATCAGCTCGCGCGCCGCCCGGTAGGAGGCCGCGAACAGGTCCGCCGTGCTCCGCGGCATGCGGATCTCCAGATAGCCCCGCGCCCACATCTGCGCTCCCCGGGCAGCCTCGAGTTCCCGACGCAGCGCGATACAGCTCTTC
Source organism: Myxococcales bacterium (assembly GCA_035498355.1). GTDB lineage: Bacteria > Myxococcota > Myxococcia > Myxococcales > 40CM-4-68-19 > 40CM-4-68-19. Next base: position 17,960 of record DATKAG010000453.1, read on the forward strand.
TCCTTCACCCGCTCGATCCACTCGGCCTCGTCCAGGTCCGTGGCCTGCCAGGCGACGAGCCGGGCTTTCTCGTAGGTGATCCTGCCCTCCCGCATCGCCCGCCGCAGCTTGGGCAGGACCCAGAGCCGCCGCTGCAGGGCGATGCGTTGCTCCACCGCCCGGACGCTCATCCCCAGCCGCTCCGAGCAGTAGTGCCCGAAGGAGGCGAACTTCGCGTCCCGCCAGAGCCCGAGACCGCGAAAGATCGCCGCCACGTGCCCGAACTCCTCGTCCCAGTGCCTGCGCTCCGCCGCCAGCCGGCGCAGCCCGGCATCCAGCTTGTGCGGATCCGTCTCCTCTTCCATGGCGGGAGCGGCGACCACTCCGGCCGGCCCAAGATGGGCCCACTGCGAAGTTTCCTTCTCCACCAACTCCTTCAATGGCTCTAGCCACTTGTTCACCGTGAGCGGCCAGCGCAGCACCCGGTCCCGGCCGCCGTCCTCGTCGCACCCCCCATAAGCACCGTAGAACTCCTCGCAGAGGGCCTCGAA